>NZ_CBFHJT010000021.1:0-6418 GCF_965656025.1 Polaribacter sp. | reverse complement strand
GGAAAAACCTTAATGTGTTTATTATATTCATTTACACCTTCATTAAACCTTGTTCTTGCGGTAAGTACTTGATTTTCTGTGCTTGCTAACTCATCTTGTAATTTTAAGAAATTTGCATTCGCTTTTAATTCTGGATATCGCTCTACAACAACCATTAATTTTGATAATGCACCAGTTAAACCACTTTGTGCTTGTTGAAATTGCGCCATTTTATCTGGAGTCAAATTATTTGCATCAATATTTACAGAAGTTGCTTTAGATCTTGCTTCTATTACCTGTGTAAGCGTTTCTTTTTCAAAATCTGCAGCACCTTGTACCGTTTTTACCAAGTTGCCAATTAAATCGTTTCTACGTTGGTAAGCACCCTCTACATTAGACCAAGTTGTTTTTGCATCTTCCTGTAATACAACAGCTTCGTTATTAAAGCCTTTTACCCAGCTATATGCTACATATACTAGTAACGCTATAATTATAAGCGGTAACCATTTTTTCATAATTTCTAGTTGATTTTAGTTGATTTTTAATTTTTTGATTGAAACAAATTTACCTATTATTCTTGAGAATGTAAAGTAGTGTTGTAGTTAATCTAATTTGTTAGACACCAATTTATGATTTCTGTTACAATTGATTTTTAATTTTAACCAATTCTGCTTTTACAAACTCTAATTTTGTAATTAATTCATGATTATGAAAAGTAGCTTCTGGATTTTGCTTTAGTTTTTGTTTTGCCCCTTCTAGCGTAAAACCTCTCTCTTTTACCAAATTAAAAATTAGCTTAAAGTTTTTAATATCTTCTGCCGTAAAAAGTCTGTTTCCCTTGGCATTTTTCTTAGGTTTTATAATGTCAAACTCTTTTTCCCAAAAACGAATTAAAGAAGTGTTAACTGCAAAAGCTTTGGCAACTTCGCCGATTTTGTAATATCGTTTTTCTGGTAAATCTATGTGCATGTTTTAGGTTCAAGGTTTTGGGTTTAAAATTCA
This sequence comes from Polaribacter sp., assembly GCF_965656025.1. Taxonomy (GTDB): domain Bacteria; phylum Bacteroidota; class Bacteroidia; order Flavobacteriales; family Flavobacteriaceae; genus Polaribacter. The sequence continues at coordinate 5,437 of NZ_CBFHJT010000021.1, read as the reverse complement.
AAGTTCTAGATTCAAATTTTAAGATTTAAAATCATTCTTTCAACTTCCATCTTCTTGCTTCAAACTTCCAGCTCTAATCGTAAGATTGTCCTTCTTCTTCTGCCGCTTTTTGCATGGCAGCAAATTCATCTGGTGTTAAATCGCCATAATAAAAGTTGATAGGATTTAGAGCTCGATCATTTTTATGGACCTCATAATGTAAATGTGCAGAAACAGATCTACCTGTATTACCTACATAACCAATTAAATCACCTCGATTCACTTTTTGACCTCGTCTGGCTTTCATTTTACTCATGTGTGCATAAATGGTTTTGTAACCATAACCATGATCTATGTAAACTACTTTACCAAAAGTTGCACTTCTTTCAGATCTAATAACGGTTCCATTTCCAGAAGCATATATAGGAGTTCCAACAGGAGCGGTAAAATCCATTCCCTTATGAAACTTTCTAATTTTTAAAATAGGATGCATTCTCCATTTATAACCAGAAGCCATTCTTGTTAAATCTTCTAATTTTACAGGTAAAATAGCAGGAATTGCAGCCAACATTTTTTCTTTTTCTTTAGCTAAGGTAACTATTTCGTCTAAAGATTTAGACTGTACTACTAATTGTTTAGATAGTATATCCATGTCTTTAGTTAACTGCTTTATCATTTTAGAGTTATCATACCCCTCTAAACTTTTGTATCTATTTACACCACCAAAACCTGCTTTTCTTTGTTCGTCTGGTATTGGGTTTGCCTCAAAGTACAATCTATAAATATTGTTATCTCTTTCTTGTAATTGTGCTAAAACGTTAGAACTCTCTTCCATTCTTTTAGCTAATAAATCGTAGTTCAATTTTAAATTTTCGTTTTCTCTTTTTAATGCTCTCTCATTAGGAGACATGATAAATTGACTAAAAACGATAAAACCTATAAAACCGATTAAAAAAATAGCTAAAAAACCAAAAATGGTTCTTTTGTAGTAATCGCTTTTCTTTACCGCAATTTTTCTGTAAGAAAGCGTATCTGCATCGTAATAATATTTTACTTTTGCCATAATAGTAATTGTGCTATTTTTGTTTTTTAAAAACGATTTTAAGTATAAAATTCATTTTTAATAACACACAAATTTACAAAATGTTTTACAACTATCTTTTTAGGGTGGTTTTTTTAAAAGTATATTAACAAAATAATGTCCCAAATCTTTGGGAAAACCTTTCTTTTTTATGAAATCTCAAGACATAAGAGCTACTTTTTTAAATTTTTTTAAAGAGAAAAACCATTTAATTGTGCCTTCTGCACCCATGGTTACTAAAGACGATCCTACTTTGCTTTTTGTAAATTCTGGTATGGCTCCGTTTAAAGAGTATTTTTTAGGAAATGGAACTCCCAAAAAGAATAGAATTTCAGATTCGCAAAAATGTTTACGTGTTTCTGGGAAACATAACGATTTAGAAGAAGTTGGTTATGATACCTATCATCATACTTTATTTGAAATGTTAGGAAATTGGTCTTTTGGAGATTATTTTAAAAAAGAAGCCATTGCTTGGGCTTGGGAACTGTTAACAGAGGTTTATAAAATAGACAAAGACATTCTATATGTTACCGTTTTTGAAGGTTCTAAGGATGCCGATAATTTAGAAATGGACACAGAAGCCTATGATATTTGGAAACAATACATTGCTGAAGACCGTATTTTAAAAGGAAATAAAAAAGATAATTTTTGGGAAATGGGTGAACAAGGACCTTGTGGACCTTGTTCTGAAATTCACGTAGACATTCGTTCTGCAGAAGAAAAAGCAAAAGTTGATGGACGTACTTTAATTAACGAAGATCATCCACAAGTTGTAGAAATTTGGAATTTGGTTTTTATGCAATTCAACCGGAGAGCTTCAGGCGTTCTTGAAGAATTACCAAATAAACACATAGATACTGGTATGGGCTTTGAGCGTTTATGTATGGTATTACAAAACGTACAATCTAATTACGATACCGATGTTTTTAAACCAATAATTAGTGAAATTGGTACCATTACGAACACAAAATATGGTAAAGACGAAAAACAAGATATTGCCACTCGTGTAATTTCGGACCATGTGAGAGCTGTTGCTTTTTCTATTGCAGATGGGCAACTGCCTAGTAATACTGGTGCTGGTTATGTAATACGTAGAATTTTAAGACGTGCAATACGTTACGGATTTACATTTTTAGATAAAAAGGAACCATTTATTTACAGATTGGTAGATATTTTATGTAAAAAAATGGGAGTTGCATTTCCTGAATTAAAAGCACAAAAGCAACTGATAGAAAATGTAATAAAAGAAGAAGAAACCTCTTTTTTAAGAACTTTAGACAAAGGTCTTATTTTACTAGACGCCATTATAGCTTCTTCTTCATCTAAAGAAATTTCTGGAGAAAAAGTTTTTGAATTGTATGATACTTTTGGATTTCCCGTAGATTTAACTGCTTTAATTTTATCTGAAAAAGGATATACTTTAGACGAAAAAGGTTTTAATGATGAGCTTCAGAAACAGAAAAACAGATCCAAAGCTGCAAGCGAAAGTTCTACAGAAGATTGGACAGTTTTAGTAGATGATATAGAAGAAGAATTTGTAGGTTATGATACTTTAGAAACCAATGTTAAATTAACAAGATACAGAAAAGTAACCTCTAAAAAAGATGGCGAAATGTATCAATTAGTATTTAACTTAACTCCTTTTTACCCAGAAGGTGGTGGTCAGGTTGGAGACAAAGGATATTTAGAAACTTCACAAGGAGATGTTATTTATATTTTAGACACAAAGAAAGAGAACAATGTAATTATTCATTTTACTAAAAACTTACCTAAAAATTTAGGGGAGGTTTTTAAAGCAGTGGTAGATAAAAAACAACGTTATAGAACCGAGTGTAATCATACAGCAACACATTTATTACATCAAGCTTTAAGAGAAATTTTAGGCACACATGTAGCACAAAAAGGTTCTGCTGTGCATTCAAAATATTTACGATTCGATTTTTCTCATTTTTCTAAATTAACATTAGAGGAATTACGAGACGTAGAAAATTTTGTAAACAGAAGAATTGATGGCAAACTGCCTTTAGTAGAAAAGAGAAATATACCCATGCAAGAGGCATTAGACGATGGTGCAATTGCATTGTTTGGCGAAAAATATGGAGATACTGTAAGAGCCATTAAATTTGGAAAATCTGTAGAATTATGTGGTGGTACTCACGTAAATAATACAGGCGATATTTGGCACTTTAAAATAAAATCTGAAAGTGCTGTTGCATCTGGTATTCGGAGAATTGAAGCCATTACCAATGATGCTGTTAAAGATTTTTATTTTGATAATAACAGAACATTATTCGAAATTAAAGACTTACTAAACAACGCTAAAGAACCTGTAAAAGCTGTAAAAAAATTACAAGAAGAAAACGCAGATCTACAAAAACAAGTAGCGCAACTTTTAAATGAAAAGGCACAAAATTTATCTGGAGAAATTAAAAATCAGCTACAAGAAATTAATGGTGTACAATTTTTAGCTGCCAAAGTAGATTTAGATGCAAACGGAATTAAAAACCTAGCTTTTGGTTTAGGAAAAGAATATCAAAATTTATTTTTATTATTTGCAACTGCACCAAGCAAAGAAAAAGCCCTATTAACTTGCTATATTTCTAAAGAATTGGCAAACGAACGTGGTTACGATGCTGGCAAAGTAGTTAGAGAATTGGGTAAATTAATTCACGGTGGTGGTGGTGGCCAAAACTTTTTTGCAACTGCTGGGGGGAGAAATCCAGGGGGAATTCCTAAAGTTTTAGAAAGAGCAAAAGATTATTTGGTTTAAAATGAACTTACAAACCCAACTTCCTTTAAAAAAAGAAACTAGAAACCCTATAGACTATAAGTCTAAAATTGTTTTATTAGGTTCTTGTTTTTCAGAAAATATTGGTAACAAATTAAACTATTATAAGTTTCAAGCTACGCAAAATCCTTTTGGCATTTTATTTCATCCAAAAGCTATTGAAAATTTAGTTACCAAAGCCATTAACTTAGAAATGTATGGGGAGGATGATTTTCTTTTTAAAAACGAACGTTGGCATTGTTTTGATGCACATTCTAGTTTAAGTACTATTGATAAAAAGGAACTTTTAAACAACTTAAATACAACAATTTCATCAACAAAAGAAAAGCTTGAAACAGCTTCTCATATAATCATCACACTAGGTACTTCTTGGGTATATAGATATATTGAAACAAATACTGTTGTTGCTAATTGTCATAAAATACCACAGAAAAAATTTTTAAAAGAGATACTTTCTGTTGATGAGATTTCAGAAAGTTTAGAAGCTATTGTTTCTCTTATTCAAGGCATCAACAAAAATGTGACATTACTTTTTACAGTTTCTCCTGTTAGACATTTAAAAGATGGTTTTGTAGAGAATATGCAAAGTAAGAGTCATTTAATTGCGGCAATACACAACGTTATAAATCCAAGAAACAGTACTCATTACTTCCCTAGTTATGATATTATGATGGATGAGTTGCGTGATTATCGCTTTTACGCAGAAGATATGATTCATCCCAACCCAACTGCCATCAATTATATTTGGGAAAAATTTGTAGCAACCTGGTTTTCTGAAGAAGCACTATCAACAATGCAAAAAATAGAAACCATTCAAAAAGGAATTTCTCACAAGCCTTTCAATGAAGATTCAGACCAACACAAACAATTTTTAAATAATCTAGAAGACAAGAAAAAGGAAATTAGCAAACAGTTTCCGTTTATTAAATTTTAAAAAATACGTCATTTGTCGTATGTATTATTCTTATTTTTTTTAGGTATTTTACAATTGTAAAATTCACTAAAATGCTAAAATCTATATTCTATCCAACCAAACAAAATGCTTTTATTTGGCTAAGTTCAATTTATTTACTTTTTCTTTTATATTTAGGTAAAGCATCTGCGTTAAGTATTTTGTTTGCTTATTTTTTAGAAACCATCATTATTGGCGTTTTTAATGCGTTAAAAATGCTTTGGAGTATTCTTTATGGCAAATCAGAAAAGTCTGGTTTTGGTCTTATTTTCTTTTTTATAGTTCATTATGGTTTTTTTGTGGCAATTCAATCTATTTTTGGATTTGCGCTTTTTGGTATAGAAAGTAATGATATTATAAAAGAACCTTTTCACCTTATAGAAAATTACAGTGCCATTTTACATTTAGAAGATATACAATATGCTTTGCCTGCCATTATTTTTACACATTTAGGAAAATTTATTGCAGATTATATTGGTAACAAAAAATATGAGGTATTTACTGCGAAAGAAATTATGTTTAAACCATATGTTCGTATTTTTTTACAACAATTTGTCGTAATTATTTCCTTCTTTTTTATCGTATTTAGTAAAGCAGGTGTTATTGCTGCTATTTTATTAATTCTTTTTAGATTGAT
>NZ_CBFHJT010000020.1:35007-42122 GCF_965656025.1 Polaribacter sp. | reverse complement strand
TTGATTACGGCTCAAGAGGTTACAGGTTTGAATCCTGTCATGGTCACAAAAAAACTCTCAAAAATACTTGAGAGTTTTTTTTATTTTAAGCATTTTCTAAAAACTTTTTAAAGTTCCCTTCAAAAAATCTTGGTGGATATTCTAGATCTAATGCTTCTTGCAATTCTTTATCTTCCCAAACTACTTCTAAACCAATTTCTTTGTTCAATTTATAATTGTCATCCCTTTCTGTATAACCACACATTAAGTAAGGTTTTTTTAAATCTCTAAAAAATCTAAAAAATTTACCCATGACACAAAATATGGTTTCATTACAATCTCCAGTAATATCATATCTATAAAATATGGGGAAATCTTCCGTTTTAAAATCTACTAAATCGCTTTCCCTTAAATCTTTACTAGAAATCTCTTTATTTTTCAACTTTTTATATGTTTCTTCTTTTATTGGCAACACAATACAATGACCTGCATAAAAACCAGCTTTACCTGTATAAATGTAATTTAGGTCTGGTAAAAGTTTAACTGCCTGTTTAATAAAATTATTATTTACATAGGCTTCAATTTGGTGCTGAGAGTCGATAAATTTATGTAAGTATTTAATATCGTAACCAATATCTATGGTTCGTATATTATCGGTTTTTAAATCTATCTGATCTGCATACCAAGAAAGTTTTGGTAACTGGTTAGATTGTTGAAACAAAGAATATTTTCTAGTTTTAAAATTATAAAAAGTAGGGATTGGTACAGCCGCATTTAAGTTATGTATTAGCTGATAAGGCATTAATGTTTCTAAAACAATTTCTTCTTCTTTTTCTGATTTTATGAGTGTTGCGTTTTTTCCCCAACGTTGAATTGTTTTTAAATCTACATCTAAGGAGTTTGCAAATTCAGTTTGAGAAACCTCTACAAAAACTCTATAATCTAAGAGTAACTCTCCTATAGTGTTGTATTTTTATATCACATCAACATAAAAACAATGGACACAGAATGTCCTAAGTTAGGTTTTTTAAATAAACTAATTTTGTAATAGCTTAATTTAACACTACACAAATTGATTTATTTTATAATTTAATTCATAAAAATACATAAAAAAATGTTAGGTTAGTTAAAAGTTAACTGATTACAAAATTGAAATTTTAAATGTTTTAAAGCCCCCGATTTTTCATTCAATGAACTCACCTCGAAAGAGGTGAGTTTTTTTTAAAATCAAAAAGGTTTTAAGCAAATGCTTAAAACCTTTTATCTAACCAAACTTAGTATAAAAATACTAATTACTACTATCTTTATAAATCTTCTTAGAGCCATACAGCAATCCTACCAAAAACAACAGCCCTGTTAAACCATCTATAGGCAAACCTGGTGGAGGTGGTGGTGGTATTGGTGGTGGTAAAACTTGAGTATTCCCCAAGAAAGGCACCATCAATAAAACAAACACTAATAAAATTTTTTTTAAACTCATTTATACTTATCTATCCTTTCAGACACATACGTAAAAAAAAGTCACATGGTTTTTTAAATTAAAAAAACTTACAATTTTTTGCAAGTTTAGTCTAAATATTTTCTTAATGCAATTCTATGTTCTGAAATGCTTTTATTATAGTCTGTAACTACTGTTTCGAGTATTTCAGGTGGTTTTAAACCAATATCTTTTTTTGATTTATATTTAGAAACATATAAATTATAGATGGTATTTTGTTTTTCGAAAATTAAGAAATGGGTTTCGTTTAAAGTGGTGTAAGAAATTTCATTTCCAGAAAAGGTGTTCGAGGTATCTTTAAAAAAATCTGAAAACTCGTAATATTTTAAAATATTTTCCATTTCTAAACCAATTCTGCAGACAAACCCAACTGTAATAGTTTAGAACACCTAGGTTCTAAATCTTTATACTCGCCAGATTTTACAGTACATTTTCCTTTATAATGCACTAAAGTTGCGCATTGCTCTGCTTGCTCTAAAGTATGATCGCAAACATCTATTAAAGAATCTATTACATGGTCAAATGTATTTACATCATCATTATGTAAAACAATTTCATGCTGAAAAACTTCTTGCTCTAAGACATCTACCTCTTCTTGTATTTTTTCTTTTGTGCTCATATTTACAAAATTACGACTTATTGTATTTTAATGCAACCCAATTATTTCTTTCGATAAAAGTTTCCAATTTTAATTTGTATTTAGATACTTCTGCATCTATAATTGGTATGTCTTCTTGGTAAAAACCGCTTAAAAGTAAAATTCCATTTTCGTTTAAACAATTTGCATACACTTTCATATCCATCAATAAGATATTTCTATTAATATTTGCAATGATTACATCGTACTTTTTATTGATTAACAAAGAAGAATCTCCTTCATAAACGGAAATATTTTTACTATTATTGCGTGTTACATTTTCTATTGAATTCTCATAACACCAATTATCAATATCTATGGCATCTGTTGGTTTTGCGCCCTTCATTTCTGCAAAAATGGCTAAAATACCAGTACCACAACCCATGTCTAGCACTTTTTTGTTTTCTAAATCTAATTGTAATAAATGTTGCACCATCATGTGTGTGGTTTCATGATGTCCTGTACCAAAACTCATTTTGGGCTCTATTACAATATCATATTTCAAGTTTGGGTTTTCATGAAAAGGCGCACGAATACTTACCAAGTCATCTACTTGAATAGGTGTAAAGTTTTTTTCCCATTCTGCATTCCAATTGGTTTGCTCAACTTCATTTTTAGTGTATTCTATTGAAAATTCTTTTGAATTTAAAATATAAATATCGTCTAAAATTGTTGGTTTATATCCATCTTTCTGAATGTAAGCAGTTACTCCTGTTTCGTTTTCTACAAAACTCTCAAACCCAACATTACCTAATTCTGCAATTAATATTTCTGTAGCAGGTTCTTTTGGCGAAACTGTAAAGTTATACTCTATATATATGTTATCCATAAAAAAATGCATCAAGATTTTAAATCTTGATGCAAATTTATTGGTTTTCTTTTAATTTTCTACTACACTCAGTAACTTATATGGCTTTTATAATTGCTGTAAAATCGTCAACTTTTAAAGCTGCACCACCAATTAAACCACCATCTACATCTGGTTTAGAAAAAATTTCTTCTGCATTTGCTGGTTTTACACTGCCACCATATAATATAGACACATTTTCTGCAACGTCTTTGTTGTATTGTTTTTCGATAATACTTCTTATAAATGCATGCATTTCTTGTGCTTGTTCTGGACTTGCAGTTTCTCCTGTACCAATTGCCCAAACTGGTTCGTATGCTAAAATGATGCTTTTCCAATCTTTAGCTTCTAAATGAAACAATGCATTTTTTAACTGGCTTTCTACAACAGCAAAATGGTTATTAGATTTTCTATCTTCTAACAACTCACCAAAACAAAAAATAGTTTCCATTTTGTTTTCTAAAATTGCATCTACTTTTTCCGCTAAAGAAGCATCTGTTTCGTTAAAGTAAGTTCTTCTTTCTGAGTGCCCTAAAATAACCGTTTCTACACCGATAGATTTTAACATATCTGCAGAAATTTCACCTGTAAAAGCACCATTTTTTGCTTGATGCATATTTTGTGCAATCACTTCTATTTTTGATTTTTTTGCCGCTTTTACAGAAGAAGATAAATTCACAAATGTTGGAGCAACTATTACACGTGTGTTTTTTAATTCCTCTTTTTTAATGGCTTTTTTTAAATCTTTAATTAATTGTTTACTTTCTTCTTTGTTGTTATTTAACTTCCAGTTTCCAGCTACTATCTTAGTTCTCATAATTATATATTTTAAGCTTTTACAAGCTAATTTTTATTTTTTTTTAATGATGTAAATTTAAGAAATGGAAAGTTATTTTATTGGGCTTATTAGAAATAGTTACTAAAACGATTTATATGTTTTAATTTAAAGCTTCTTCAATAGCAGAATCTGATGCTCTTGTAGCTTTAAAAAGTGCAATTTTTCCATTTTCATCTATCACCATATATCTTGGAATCCATCCTAAATTTAAAAAATCTACAAAATCACCAGATTTCATTCCGTTTGGTAAATTATAGTGTTCTCCTTTTATTTTAAATCGGCGAATGCCATTTTTCCAAGCATTTCTATTTTTATCAACAGATAAAAATAAAAAAACTACTTTTGGAAATTTATTTTGTAAATTCTTTACACTTGGTAAACCTTTTATACAATCTCCACACCAAGAAGCCCAAACGTCTATTAATATTTTTTTACCTTGATAGGTTTTTAAAATACTATCTATAGAAATTTCTGAGTCGTTTAAAGTAAATGCAGTATCTTGTAATGCAAGTTTAGAAAATTCTGTGGGTTTTTCGAGTGTGCAACTAAAAAATAATACTGCAAAAACTAAAATTGTATATCTCATTAATTGTAAAGTATTTAAAATTTTTGTCTTCTTAGGTTTTAATAACTTACAAAATAAAGTATTTTTGTGACACTTTATAAATTATTATGACTACACAAGAATTGGTTGCGCAAATTAAAAAGAAAAAATCTTTTTTATGTATTGGTTTAGATGTTGATTTAGATAAAATTCCAACACATTTATTAGATGAAGAAGATCCAATTTTTGCGTTTAATAAAGCCATTATCGATGCTACTCATCAACTTTGTGTAGCTTATAAACCCAATATAGCTTTTTACGAAGCTTATGGTTTAAAAGGATGGAAATCTTTAGAGAAAACAATTATTTATTTAAATAAAAACTATCCAGAAATTTTTACCATTGCAGATGCAAAACGTGGCGATATTGGCAATACTTCTACCATGTATGCCAAGGCTTTTTTTGAAGATTTAAAATTTGATGCTGTTACCATTGCGCCTTATATGGGCAAAGATTCTGTAGAACCTTTTTTAGCTTTTAAAAACAAACACACTATTATGCTAGCTTTAACATCTAATAAAGGTGCTTTTGATTTTCAAACAAAAAAAATTGACGATAAAGAATTGTACAAACATGTTTTAGAAACTTCTAAATCATGGCAAAATTCTGAAAACTTAATGTATGTTGTTGGGGCAACAAAAGCTGAATATTTTAAAGAAATTAGAACTATTGTGCCCAACTCATTTTTATTAGTACCTGGTGTGGGTGCTCAAGGTGGTAGTTTGCAAGATGTTTGTAAATATGGGTTGTCTAAAAATATTGGTTTATTAATAAACTCGTCTAGAGGAATTATTTATGCATCCAAAGAAAAAGATTTTGCAGAAAAAGCTGCACTAAAAGCTGTTGAATTACAAAAACAAATGGAAGCGTACTTATAAAATTAAAAGTCTTGGGTTATTGTAAATTATTAAGAAATCACATTTAATGTTCCGCTTTCTAAATAACTAACCTTGTTTAATTTTGTTTGAATTCTCATCGCTTTAAAAGCAGCAAAATCACTTTTATTTTCATCTATAAAACGATAATCGTTAGACTTTTCTAACAATTTTGTATACCTTTCTTGTAGGTGTTTTTTGTAGGTTTGTAGTTGGTTAATTCTTGACATAACTAAAAATTGGTCATATAAATATAATAAAATTTATATGACCAATTGATAAAAATATAATTTTAACAAAATTTACTTACCATCTTGCAAGGCAAATACTTGTTTTAAAAGTTTTGTATTTCTTAAACCTACTTTTTCTCTAATTCCTTTCTCTTCTACTTCTATCATTTTAAAAACACCTTCTAAAGCTTTAGAAGCAACATAGTCTGTTAAGTCTGGATTCACTTTTTTAACAAATGGAATAGAGTTGTATTTAGATATTAAATTATTCCAAACTTTATCTGCCCCAACTTTAGCAAAAGAATTTTCTATAACAGGACTAAAACTTTGATATAAATTTTCTTGTGTTTTTGTTTGCAGATAACTGGTAGCTGCATTTTTATCTCCTAAAAGTATGTCTTTAGCGTCGGTAAAAGTAATGCCCTTTACTGCATCTACAAAAATTGGTGTGGCCGTTTTTACGGCATCTTCTGCAGCTCTGTTTAATACTTTTATCCCTTCATCTGCTAAATTACCCAAACCAATTTTGCGCAAACCATTATCTACAGCTTGTAATTCTTTTGGTAATGCAATTTTTACCAACTCATTTCTAAAAAAACCATCTTTAGCAGTTAATTTAGTAACTTGAGTTTTAATGCCTTTATCTAAAGCTTGTCTTAAACCATTTCCTATCTGATCTTGTGTTAATCCTCCTCCATTGGGTAAATTATTAACTACATTCTGCAATTCTGCACAACCTACAAATTGTATTGCAATTACTAAAATTAAAATTCTTTTTATCATTATGTGTATTAATTATTAACTATCATTTTGGAAACTCTTTTTTACAAAAAGTCACTTTTAAACAAAACTATCTGTTTTTTTATCATAACCATATGGGCAGTGTTTGCAACCACTTTTACAACAGTAACCTCTTTTTAAATGAAATTTTTCTGTAAAAACTTTATAGCCTTGTTCGTTTACGTAATAATCTCCTTCTTCCAAAGGTATTCTTTTATTATACATGCTGCAAAAATATTATTTTTAATGCATAAAAAAAGCGTTCTTAAGAACGCTTTTTTTAAAATATCTACTTTTCTTCTTCTGGTGGAAATCTAGAAACTATTTCTTTCACAAATTCCTTTATCCTAATTTCTTTTTTTGCTCTATCTTGTATTTTTAATGCTCCAGTACCAACACCTTGCCACACTAATTCTTTTTTTTCTTTATCGATAAAATCTACAAATAAAGTACCTTCTGTGTATTGAGAAACATTTACGTTATTGTTCATTCCACCCCACATCCAAGGATTCCAACCCCAACCAAAACCGTAGCCAAAATTATTTTGATTTACATTTACTCTTTCTCTAGACTTTGTAAAAATACTCACCAACATATCTGGATTTTCAGATTTAAAAAACCCCTTAGCAATCAACTCTGCTTCTATAGCTCTTAAAATTCTCTTTTTATCTAAATCAGAAATTTCTGCTTTATCTATTCCTTTTTTATAAAAAGCAAAGGTTTTATATTTGTTAAAATCTACTTGTGCATCATAATCTGTAGCAACTTTAATACTACTACAAGAAGACAATAGCACAATACTAGCTAATAGTAAGGTTTTTATATAT
>NZ_CBFHJT010000020.1:27475-34912 GCF_965656025.1 Polaribacter sp. | reverse complement strand
GGTGTAGAAGTAATTCATTTAGGGCATGATAGATCTGTAGAAGAAGTGGTTAATTGTGCCATACAAGAAGATGCAAATGCAATTGCGATGACGTCTTACCAAGGTGGACATAATGAGTATTTTAAATACATGTTTGATTTACTGCAACAAAAAGGTGCTGGACACATTAAAATATTTGGCGGTGGTGGTGGTGTAATTCTTCCTGAAGAAATTGCAGCATTGATGGAATATGGAATTACTCGAATTTATTCTCCTGATGATGGTCGCGAGTTAGGTTTGCAAGGCATGATAAATGATTTAGTAGAACAATCTGACTTTGCAATTGGAGATACTTTAAATATCGATTTAGAAAAATTATCAAAAAAAGAATCAGGTACAGTTGCAAGAGTGATTTCTTCTGCAGAAAATTTCCCTAAAGTAGCAAAAGATACTTTAGATAAAATTCATGAAAAAAATATAAATTCTAAAACCCCTGTTTTGGGAATTACAGGAACTGGTGGTGCTGGAAAATCATCTTTAGTAGATGAATTAGTACGAAGATTTTTAATTGATTTTCCAGAAAAAACAGTGGGTTTAATCTCTGTAGACCCTTCAAAAAGAAAAACAGGTGGTGCTTTGTTAGGTGATAGAATTCGTATGAACGCCATTAATAACGAACGTGTCTACATGCGCTCTTTGGCAACACGACAATCTAACTTAGCTTTATCTAAATATGTGAATGAAGCAGTACAAGTTTTAAAAGCTGCTGAATTCGATTTAATTATTTTAGAAACTTCTGGTATTGGACAATCTGATACAGAAATTATAGAACATTCCGATACTTCTTTATATGTGATGACTCCAGAATTTGGAGCAGCCACGCAATTAGAGAAGATTGATATGTTAGATTTTGCAGATTTAGTGGCTATCAACAAATTTGACAAAAGAGGTGCTTTAGATGCCATTCGTGATGTAAAAAAGCAATACATGCGTAATAATAATTTATGGGATGTTCATATGGATGACATGCCTGTATTTGGAACTATTGCATCACAATTTAACGACCCAGGAATGAATACGTTATACAAACGTATTATGGATAAATTAGTAGAAAAAACGGAAGCTGATTTACATTCTAAAATGGAAATTACAACAGCAATGTCTGAAAAGATCTTTGTTATTCCTCCAGCAAGAGTACGTTATTTATCTGAAATTGCAGAAAACAACAGAGCTTATGACAAGGATGTTGATGAGCAAATTGTTGTTGCGCAGAAATTATATGGTATTTACCAAACGATACTTTCTTTAACGAATGTCACTTCGAGCGCAGTCGAGAAGTCTCTTTTAACAAAATCTGGTTTAGATTCTGATGAGATTGTAAGTGAATTAACAGAAGATAAAGAATTCGTTAAATTACTTTTGGCTCAATTCGAAAAAGTAAAAATGAACTTAAACCCATACAACTGGGAAATTATTTTAAACTGGCAAGAAAAGGTTCAGAAATACAAAGACCCTATTTACTCTTTTAAAGTAAGAGATAAAGAAATAAAAATACAAACACACAGCGAATCGCTTTCTCATACACAAATTCCGAAAGTAGCTTTACCAAAATACCAAGCTTGGGGAGATTTATTACGTTGGAATTTACAAGAAAATGTGCCTGGAGAATTCCCGTACACAGCAGGTTTATATCCTTTTAAAAGAACAGGGGAAGATCCTACAAGAATGTTTGCTGGCGAGGGTGGCCCAGAAAGAACCAACAGACGTTTCCATTACGTGAGTTTGGGTATGGACGCCAAACGTTTATCAACTGCATTTGATTCTGTTACTTTATATGGTAATGACCCTGGTAAAAGACCTGATATTTATGGTAAAATTGGGAATGCAGGGGTTTCTATATGCTGTTTAGATGATGCAAAAAAATTGTATTCTGGTTTCGATTTAAGCCACAATATGACTTCTGTTTCTATGACTATTAATGGACCTGCACCTATGTTATTAGGTTTTTTTATGAATGCAGCTATTGATCAAAATTGTGAAAAATACATTAAAGAACATAATTTAGAAGCAGATGTAGAAGCAAAATTTAAAGAGATTTATGATGCTAAAGGTTTAGATAGACCCAAATATCAAGGAAATTTACCTGAAGGAAACAACGGTTTAGGTTTGATGTTACTAGGTTTGACAGGTGATTTAGTTTTACCATCAGAAGTGTATCAACAAATAAAAAAAGATACTTTAGCGCAAGTAAGAGGTACTGTACAAGCAGATATTTTAAAAGAAGACCAAGCACAAAATACGTGTATTTTTTCTACAGAATTTGCCTTACGTTTAATGGGTGATGTACAAGAATATTTTATTGAAAAACAGGTACGTAACTTTTATTCGGTTTCAATTTCTGGTTATCATATTGCAGAAGCTGGTGCAAACCCTATTACACAATTAGCTTTAACTTTATCTAACGGATTTACTTATGTGGAGTATTATTTAAGTCGTGGAATGGACATCAATAAATTTGGTCCTAACCTATCTTTTTTCTTTTCTAACGGAATTGACCCAGAATATTCTGTAATTGGTAGAGTTGCAAGAAAAATTTGGGCTAAAGCCATGAAAAATAAATATGGTGCCAACCCAAGAGCACAAATGTTAAAGTACCATATACAAACTTCTGGGCGTTCTTTACATGCACAAGAAATCGATTTTAATGATATAAGAACAACATTACAAGCTTTGTATGCTATTAATGATAACTGTAATTCTTTACATACCAATGCCTATGATGAAGCCATTACAACACCTACAGAAGAATCTGTAAGAAGAGCTATGGCTATACAGTTAATTATTAATAAAGAATTAGGATTATCTAAAAACGAAAACCCAATTCAAGGTGCATTTATTATTGAAGAATTAACTGATTTAGTTGAGGAAGCTGTATTAAATGAATTTGATAGAATTACAGAAAGAGGTGGTGTTTTAGGCGCTATGGAAACCATGTATCAACGTTCTAAAATTCAAGAAGAGAGTTTGTATTATGAAACTTTAAAACACAATGGAGATTTCCCAATTATTGGTGTAAACACGTTTTTAAGTTCTAAAGGTTCGCCAACTGTACAACCTGCAGAAGTAATTAGAGCAACAGAAGCCGAAAAACAACAACAAATTAAAACCAAAGAATTGTTGAATAAAGCGAACCCTAAACGTGTTGAAAATCAGATTGAAATTTTACAAGAAGCTGCTATTCAAAATGAAAATTTATTTGATAAATTAATGGAAGCCACCAAAGTGTGTTCTTTAGGACAAATTACTGAAGCTTTATTTAAAGTTGGTGGACAGTATCGTAGAAATATGTAGAGAATTTAGATTATGTTAGTTATTTTTGCGACTTAAAATTTATCAACTTTAAAAAATGAAAAAAATATTTCTTTTATTATTTGTAAACCTACTTTTTGGGTGTTCTAGTGATGAGAATTTTGATGCACAAAATGAAATTGATATTCAGGCGTATATACAGGAAAACAATTTAGATATAGAAAAAACCAATTCTGGTTTGTACTACAATATAAAAACCGTTGGCTCTGGAGAATTTCCGTCTGTAAATTCTAATGTTACTGTTAGTTACAAAGGCTATCTTTTAGATGGTGATATTTTTGACCAATCTTCGAATGCTACATTTAATTTAACTGGAGTTATACCTGGTTTTAGTGAGGCTGTTCAACTTTTAAAAAAAGATGGTTCTGGTACTTTTATTTTACCTTCTAGATTAGGTTATGGCAATAAAGGTTCTGGTAAAATAAAGGGTGGAGATGTTATTGTGTTCGAAGTTAGATTAATTAGAATTAACTAATATTTATCATAGGTAGTTCTGCCAGATTTTAGGTAATTTATAATATGGTTTATAGACCTTTCTTTGGCTTTTTTAAATGTTTTAGTAAAATCAAATAAAAATACAGACTCTTCTCCTATAGCAACAAATTCTATTATTTCTTTGTCTTTTTGGATATTGTAAACTTCAACTTTTACATTTATCACACAATATTCTGTTGATGTTGGTGCTTGCATTCCCACACCATTCATGTTCATTGCACCTTGTGTCCACTCTACTCTATTCATAATTTCTACATTAGAAACATGAATTATATAATCTACTTTATTTTTATTTAAATCGTTAAAGTTACTAGTTATAGTGTCTATAACTACATTAGAAAATAGCTTATTTTCTCTTAATACTGTAGAAAAATCTTTAATGTATTTATTTGAAAAACCTTTATCATCTTTAAAATTCTTAGCGTAGGTTTTTTTAAACTCTTTTACAGAAACAGTATTGCTAGAAAAAACCAGTACTTTTTTGGTAGCTGGTTCTTTAATATCATCTTTTTTTGTTACAAATTGTACATACTCTTTCGAAACTTTACAAGACGAAAAGTTGATAATTGTAAAAATACTTAAAAGTAAAAAATAATATTTTTTCATGCTTTTTTTTTGAGGTGGCTAAAATAAGAATTAAAGATTTAAAGGTTTTATAACTTATTTAAAGTCATAAAACCTTTAAAGAAATATATTCTATTGTGTTTTTAAGTTATTTTGTTTGCTTGCTTTTCTTCCTTTTAAGAAAAAAACGATAAATAAAATCATAACTATACCCAAGTAAATTGAAAAACCTCCAATTTTTGCACTTAATGTTTCTACTAAATCTTTATAACCAGACAAACTATAAATTGAAATAATTCTTAATGCAAAACCAATATTTAATAAATAAAAACCAATTTTAAAAAGTTTATTGGTTGCCATTGCAATTTCTATTTTTTGATTAAAAATATCTAACATAAAAATCTTGCTATTTTTAAATAAATGTTGAGAAACAAAAGTTGTTAAACCGATTGCTATGGGTAAATAAATAATGTAGGCGATTAACTCTAATGAAGTGTTCATAATTTTTAATTTTTAAAGTGTTTGTAAATTAGATAAACTGAATAAATATTAATAAAGTGTAGACTTGCAATAATAAGTATGATGTAACTAAGCCTACTTGATATTTCTAAAATAATTTCTGCTACTGTATAAATTTCTCTCATAGCTTGTAAAGTCCATATTGCCAAGCCTAAATTCAATAAATAATAAGCTATTCGTAGTAATTTGTTAATTCCATTCCCAAAATTTAAATCATCAGGAAAATAATTTAAAATGTATACTTTGCCATTTTTGTAACAAAAATTACCAACATAAATAACAATAAAACTTGATATTAAAATATAAAGAATGTAGGTAATTTGGTTCATATTTCTATTTTTAAATATTCTAAAATATAAGTCCAGAAAAGTGATAAAGGAATAGGAATAGTCCAAAAAATGATAAAAATTATATCCTTATTTATAATTTGTCTTTCAAACTCGAAGAATAAAAAAATACTAACAAAATATAAGATAACTGATATCATATATATTAGTATAAGTTTAAAGTTCTTTATTTTCTTAAAATAAAAAATTGCTATTAATGAGGAAAGAACCTGAAAACAACCTATTGCAAAGGCAATATATATTGAGTAAAAAAGGAAACTTGGATCAACAATTGCTATTAAAAGAGAAATTAAAAATGGAATCATTAAAATTCTATTGATCCAAGTCATTATTAATATATTTATTTTCATAATTTTGATATTTAAAACTTTCAGAAATATTTGAAAGTTTATTTATAAATTTTTTTACTTTTTAATGAGTTTGGTAAAGTTTGATAATAACCAATGTTCATCTGCTTTTATCGCTTTTTCTAAAATACCATTTACCTTTGTGGTTACAGAAGATAAATCTCCTAAAACTTGTTTAAACTGAACACCTTCTTCAGTAGTATCTTCTACTTCTTGTAATTCGTCTAAAACTTTTAGAACAGGTTCTATCTCACGTTTTTTGCGTTCTTTGGTTATTTGTTTAAATAATTCCCAAATATCTTTGTCTGCCACAAAAAATTCTTTACGCTCCCCTACTACAAATTCTTTTTGTACAATTCCCCAATCAATTAAAGCTCTCACGTTCATGTTTACATTTCCACGAGAAATTTTTAACGCTTCCATAATATCTTCTGCAGATAATGGTTTTGTAGACACCAATAACAATGCATGCACTTGTGCCATCGTTTTGTTTATGCCCCAAGAGGTTGCTAAACTTCCCCAAGTTTGAATGTATTTATTTTTTGCTTCCTCTAATTTCATACAGCAAATATACAATT
Source organism: Polaribacter sp. (assembly GCF_965656025.1). Taxonomy (GTDB): domain Bacteria; phylum Bacteroidota; class Bacteroidia; order Flavobacteriales; family Flavobacteriaceae; genus Polaribacter. The sequence goes on along the minus strand of NZ_CBFHJT010000020.1, from coordinate 28,714 downwards.
ATTTTCTAAACTTTCAATAATTATTGAAAATAAAATAATTTATTATCAAAAGGATAGTACTTACCTTTATTTTGTAATCAAATAAAAGAAACTAAAAAAATGAAAATCTTAGGAATTGGATCAAGAATTAATCATTCTGAATATGGTTTTGGAGTTGTAACCAACGTAGACAGCAGACAATATTGGGTAACTTTTCAAGAAAACGGTTTAGAAACTATACCTTTAAATGATGAATTTGAGACTATTGAAGCTGTTGAAAATGAAGTTGATGCTGTAAGTTTTATGGATTTAGAAAGTAGTTTGAAAAAAATTTTAAGACAATGGTCTGATGTTACTGAAATTTCACCAATTGCAGATAAATGGAAAAAAGGAACCTTAATTTTACAACCAGAAGACAGCAATTTATCAAACAAAGAAATACCTATTGATACGTTTTTTCATAAAATAGTGATGGTTAGAGACAGAATTCGTGTAATGGAGCAAAAAATAAACGCTAGTAAAACTTTAGACGATCAAGACAAAATAGATTTGCAACAATACATTACCAGAATTTATGGAAGCTTAACCACTTTTAACGTATTGTTTAAGGTAAAATCTGATTACTTTGTGGGTACAAAATCGAAGTAATAACTTGTCAGTTCGAGTGGTTTTGGGTTTTGCTTGATGGTATCGACAACTATTTTATAAAATATTTCTAAATAATTGCATCTTTTTAAGTTATTATTTGTCTATTATATGAACTATAAAATTAAATATCATGAAAAATAATATTTGTACTTGCGACTGCGAAGCTTTCAAAAGAGGAAACTGCTTACATTGTACTTGTGTAAACTGCACTTGTACTAATTGTAATTGTTAGTATTAATAACTTGTTTTAATACGAATGCTGAACCTGTTTCAGCATCTAAATAATTAAAAACTTGTCATTTCTAGTGGAGTCAAAAAAATCTTTATAATAAAAAGACTTTTTACTCCACTCTAGGTGACAAAACTTCGCATTTTAAATGACTACAAACCAAGTTTGGATAAAATACAACCTAGATTTAAAAAGATTTATCATCAGTAAAGTAAAAAATGAAACAATCGCAGATGATATTTTACAAGATACCTTTATTAAAATTCACACCAAACTACATACCTTAAAAGACACGTCTAAAATAAAATCTTGGTGTTTTACAGTGGCTAGAAACTCTATTTTAGATTATTGGAAAAACACCAAAAAAGCTTTTGAAATAGCCA
>NZ_CBFHJT010000020.1:20374-27376 GCF_965656025.1 Polaribacter sp. | reverse complement strand
ATGCAATGTTTAGATCTTTTTCTATCTACACAAACAAAAAAAGAATACGGTCAAATTAAACATCTTCTTACGCCATCAGATGCCATAAAACTGCCTTTACAAAGTTTTGATTTTTACACAAATTTTTTTCAAAGTGAAATGGAAAAAATAACAAAACAAAACGATGTGAAAACAGTACAAAAATTTGCGAAACAATTTAATTGGAAAAATAATTTAGAACTTATTTTCAAAAAAGAAGATTTTGAAGCCTTAGTAATTACCAATAAAAACCAAGAAATTATTTGGGTTAATGACGGTTTTAAAAAAATGACAGGTTATAGCAAAAACTTTGCAAAAGACAAAAAACCTTCTTTTTTACAAGGCAAACAAACTTGTGAAGCTACAAGAAAAAGAATTCGTAAAAGTTTACAAAATGATAAACCTTTTAAAGAAATTGTAATAAACTATAGAGAAGACAATACTCCTTATAAGTGTTTGTTAAATGTTTTTCCTCTTTATAATGAAGAAACCACACACTACATTGCCTTAGAAAAAGCAGTTTAAATTACTTAAAAATCATATGAAAACAAATATTATGAAAGAACTAAAAAAAGAAGACATTAGCCAAGAAGTATTTGATTTATATGATGATTATGCACATAATAAAATTGATAGAAAAGAATTTCTACAAAAACTTTCTTTATTTGCTGTAGGAGCCATTACCTTACCTGCTTTATTAAGCTTTATTTCACCCAACTATAAAGACACATTGGTCATTAAAGAAAACGACCCAAGAGTTGTATCAGAAACCGTACATTATGAGTCTCCAAAAGGTGGAAAAAAAATGAACGGTTTGCTTTCTAAGCCTTCAAACACTAAAGGTAAATTACCGGGTGTTTTAGTAGTACATGAAAATAGAGGTCTAAATCCGTATATAAAAGATGTTGGTAAAAGAGTGGCTTTAGAGAACTTTATTTCGTTAGCTCCAGATGCTTTAGCCCCTTTAGGTGGTTACCCAGGAAATGATGATGATGGAAGGGCTTTACAGAGAAAAAGAGACAGAAACGAAATGTTAGAAGATTTTATTGCGGGTTATGAGTATTTAAAAAATCATAAAGATTGTAATGGAAATATCGGTGTTGTTGGCTTTTGTTTTGGCGGATATATTTCTAATATGATGGCTGTAAAGTTACCCGATTTAAAAGCTGCAGTCCCTTATTATGGCAGACAACCAGAAACTGAAGACGCTAGAAAAATTAAAGCACCTTTATTATTACAATATGCTGGTTTAGATAAAAGAGTAAACGAAGGTTGGCCAGCATTTGAAAAAGTACTAAAAGAAAATAATATCGATTATCAAGCACATTTTTACCCAAAAGTAAACCATGGGTTTCATAACAACACCACACCAAGGTTTGATAAAGAAGCTGCTGATTTATCCTGGGAAAGAACTATTGCTTTTTTTAAAAAGCATGTTAAGAGCTCATAAAACAAAAGAAGCAAAACAAAATGCAATATTTAAATACAAAAAACTAAAATTAGCAACACTTGACTCCTAAATAGAAAATGAAGTAAGTAAGGATAACAGATATCAAAAGATATTATAAAACAGAACTCAATAGTATTCGAATACTAGCAAAAACATAACTTAAATCTTACTACTTTTTCTAAACATCTCTTTTGTTTTAAAAACAAGTATTTTTAAGAAATATTTTTTATTTCATTTAAAACTGTAAACTTGATTTAGCTCTAGAATGAATATTTTATAAATATTTAAGTACGAAAAAATCTAGAACTACAAAAACTAAATTAAAACGATGCATATTTTCTAAGATTTAAGACTTACAACTTAGGTTGAATCTAAAAAAAAATATTTTTTTATCTTAGCTAAAAAATATTTTAACAATGAAATCTACATTTTACTTATTTGTCTTTTTATTTACAAGCTTATTTATAAATGCCCAATCTTCAAGTTTCTTTCCATTTGGAGGTTATCACTTTTCAGGAACTACAGAAATCCTTAATGAAAATGCTAGTTTTAATAATGGATATAGCGCAGGGTTAGGGTATCGATTTAGAATTGGTCAAATTAATAACTCTAAATTAAATTATGCTTTAAGTATTGAACCTCATTTTAATTCTATAGATATAGATATACAAAATGAAGTTCTAAATGTAACAGAAGTAAAAGTTCCCCTTATGTTTAATTTAGTCAATGGAATAGACACCTATGATTTAAGTTTTTTTAAATCTCTTGCGGTTGGTGGTTATGGTAGTAGTTTATTATCTGCAGATTTAGATGGATTAGACATCAGTGATTCTGTCAAAGATTTTGATTATGGGCTAGCTGCAAACTTAGAGTTTCAAGTAATTTTTATACGTTTAAGATTACAGTATTTTCATAGTTTAGCATCCGAAGGAGATAGTAATGAAGTTTCTATAAGGTCCAATTATTTTTCAGCAGGTATACTTTTTCCTTTTTAATTTAAGTCCTGCCTCATCTTTTGTAGTTTTTTTATTTTTTCAAAGAATTATTTTCTGGTAATAAAATATTTTTTTTAATAAATGAAATTACCCACTTTTTAATAAAAATTAAAAATTATGAATAAAGCAAATGCCATAGTTACCATTTGTCCTCATAGGCCAGATGTCTTGTTAGGCCAACCCATCTTAGGACATGTTGGTTTTGGCTTCGAATATCCAAATGGAGAATGGTGTATAGGCGCTGTAGAAGGTACAGAGTGGGGAAATGACATCAATGGATTTTGGGCAGTTAAAGTAGCCAACTTACAATCGGCTTTACGCTATTTTTCGAATATGAAGCATTACAATGCTGAGTATGATTATTATAAATATTTAACCGTTACAGATGGTGTAATTCCTAATCCAAAATATGCAGACCAAATTGTAAGTTGGGTTTCTAGACAACCATATAATCTTTTTGGTAGAAATTGTGTGAATAGTGCTTTTGATATTTTATACGCTTTTTCTGGTGGTAAATACAACAACGCCAACCTTCCAAATCCAAATTTAAACTGGATTCCAAATGGTTGGTTTAATGCAATAAAAACAAACGAATACTATCGATTACCTCAAAACAATACGGAAACTAAAGTTATCTCTAAAAAATTTGAAATAACAAAAGATGTAGAGGTTCCTTCATGGAGAGAAAAAGATAAAGATTTGGAGTTGATAAGACATCAAAAAGAAGATATTGTTGAAATAAAAATAACACCTCCAAAAAATTAATAGGAATAGTAAAGAAAAACTATCTTCTGCTTTTTTTCCTTTTAGGTGCTCTACTAACCTTCTTTTTTCTTCTGTTAAATGGCACAGCATCATCAAAAGTATTTTTTACCTCTTTTGCTTTTTTATTCTTTTTCCAAGAATTATTTTCTGGTAATAAAACCTTCAATAAATCTGGTCTTCCAACTTTATTCAACGTATTTCTAATCCACGCTTTGTTTTCTTTTTTATACCAAAAGAAAAATTTGTGTTGATCTTCTTTTTCCTTTTTAGTTTTAGGCGTTTTTGTTGGTTTTAAAGTATAAGGATGATAGCCTGAATAATAAATTACAGTTGCAACTGTCATTGGAGTTGGCGTAAAACCTTGCACTTGCTCTAACTGAAAGCCCATATTTTTAGTTTCTGCCGCCAAATTTGCCATATCTTCTACTTCAGAAGCTGGGTGACTAGAAATAAAATACGGAATCAATTGTAGGTTCAATTTCTTCTTGATATTAATTCTATCAAAACGCTCTTTAAACTTATGAAAATAAGTAAAAGAAGGTTTACGCATCAATTTTAAAACAGGATCAGAAGTATGTTCTGGAGCCACTTTTAAACGACCAGATACGTGTTTAGTCATAACCTCTTCTGTATAAGCATCTAACTCTTTAGCATCTGCATTTTTATTGAATTCTGGCACCAGCATATCATGTCTAATGCCACTACCAATAAAAGATTTTTTTACTTTTGGATGTTTATCAACTGCTTGATATAACTCCGTTAAAGGCTTATGAGACGTATCTAAATTACTACAAATTACTGGCGAAATACAACTAGGCGCCACACATTTGTCGCAAATAGATTGTACTTTTCCCTTCATTTGATACATATTTGCAGAAGGCCCACCAATATCAGACAAATATCCTTTAAAATCTGGCATACTTGCTACTTTATCTACCTCTTTTAGAATAGATTCCTGACTTCTACTTGCAATAAATTTTCCTTGATGTGCAGAAATCGTACAAAAACTACAGCCACCAAAACATCCTCTATGAATATTAATGGAAAATTTTATCATTTCAAACGCAGGTATTGGGCCTCGTTTGTCATATTTTGGATGTGGTAAACGTGTATAAGGCAAATCAAAAGAACCATCAATTTCTGCTTCTGTCATGGTTGGAAAAGGCGGATTAATCACCAAAGTTCTTTCTCCAACCTCTTGAAAAATTCTTCTTGCTTTTAATTTATTAGATTCTTGCTCTATGGTTTTAAAGTTCGAAGCAAACGTTTTTTTATCACGTAAACAAGCATCATGAGAATTAATGGTTACATCTTCCCAACCATTAATAACCGGAATTTTTTCTTCCTTTTTATTTATTAAAACAGCCGTTTGTTTAATATTTTTTAAACTAGAAAACGGTACACCCTTTTGCAATAATTGAACTATTTCACGCAAAGGCTGCTCCCCCATTCCATACACCAACATGTCTGCTTTCGAGGTTTCTAAAATAGTTGGCATTAATTTATCAGACCAATAATCGTAATGCGTAACACGTCTTAAAGAAGCTTCAATTCCACCAATTAAAACAGGTACATCAGGAAACTTTTCTTTTAAAATTTTACTATAAACAGACGTTGCATAATCTGGTCTAAAACCCTTATCACCATTGGGTGTATAAGCATCTTTATCACGTCTTTTTTTACTAGCTGTGTAGTTAGAAACCATAGGATCCATACAACCACCAGTGGCTGCAAAAAACAATCGTGGTTTACCTAATTTTTCAAAATCCTGTAAATTATCATTCACATTGGGTTGTGGTACAATTGCCACTCGTAAACCATAACTTTCTAAAATTCTACCAATTACAGCTGGCCCAAAAGATGGGTGATCTACATACGCATCTCCACTAAATAAAATTACATCCAATGCATCCCAACCACGAATTTTAACTTCTCTGTTTGTAGTTGGTAACCAATCGGTTAGTTGATGTTTTTTAGTTTCTTGCATAGTTTGCAAAAATACAAGTTTTTTTATGGATTAAAATGTTAAAATAAAAAAACTAAAAACATTAAAATTCTTTTTTTATGAAGCTATTTTCAGCTTTCACTACTCGCTTCACGCCCAAAAGCGTGAGAGCTCAAACAAACCGTTCAATCTAGGTTAAAATTGTTTGCCAATTTTATGTGAAAAAGAAAAAGTATTTCTATCAGCTAACTTTATAATCTTCCCTTTCAAAATTTTTGAAACAAAAATCATTTTAACAAAAGAATTTTTATCAACTGTTTTTAGTTTCGTAGATTTAACGTTATTAATCAATCTTCATTATGAAAAAAATAATCCTTTTTACAATTGTTAGTTTTTTAGCCTTTACTGCTTGTAAAACAAAAGAAAGTGAACCTAAAAAAAATACGTATGTTTCTGATAATTACACCAAAAAAGAAGTAGACATTACTATGAGAGATGGTGTAAAACTGCATACAACTATCTATTCTCCAAAAGATACTTCTAAGGAGTATCCTATTTTAATGCAAAGAACGCCTTACAGTTCTGCACCTTATGGAGAGGGAAAAATGAAACGAAAAATTGGCCCAAATGTGCATTTAATGAAAGAAGGCAATATTGTGGTCTATCAAGATGTTCGTGGACGTTGGATGAGCGAAGGTGTTTATGACAACATGCGCGCATATATTCCTAATAAAAAAGAAAACGAATCTGATGAAGTTTCAGATACCTATGACACCATTGATTGGTTAGTAAAAAATGTAGCAAATAATAACGGTAATGTAGGTACTTGGGGAATTTCTTACCCTGGACATTATGCAACCGTTTCTACCATAGATGCGCATCCTGCTCTAAAAGCAGCTTCTCCACAAGCTTGTATTGGCGATTTCTTCTTTGATGATTTTCATCATAATGGCGCTTTTTTATTAAGTTATTTTAGAGCTATTTCTCTTTTTGGAACTTACAAAGATACTCCAACAGATTCTGCTTGGTACTCATTTCCAAAAATGAAATCTCAAGATCAATATCAATTTTTCTTAGACAAAGGCCCTTTGAAAAACCTAAACGAATATTTTCAATATGATAAATTAGATGTTGCTAATGGGGAGAGTAAGGAAAAAATAGACGATTTTTTCTGGAAAGAAATTGTAGAGCACCCAAACTACGATTCTGTTTGGCAAAGCAAAGGCATTATTCAGCATTTAGATAAAGTACCAAGCTCTGTAGCAACTATGGTTGTAGGTGGCTGGTTTGATGCAGAGGATTTATATGGCCCTTTAGAAACCTATAAAGCCATCGAAAAACATGGCAAAGATAATTACAATACCTTGGTTTTTGGTCCTTGGGATCATGGACGTTGGGCAAGTTCTGGCGTAAAAAACTATGTGGGTAATTATTACTTTGGCGATTCTATTTCTTTAAAGTTTCAAACAGAGATTGAAACAAAATTCTTTAATCACTTCTTAAAAGGAAAAGCCGATAAAAATTCTGGTTTACCAGAAGCGTATGTTTTTGATTCTGGTAAAAAAGAATGGAAATCTTACAATTCTTGGCCTCCAAAAAACGTGGTAAAAGAAAATTGGTTTTTATCAGAAAATCAAGCATTAACTTCAGAAAAAAAATCTACAACAGCGATTAAGTTTATAAGTGACATAAAACGTCCTGTACCCTATTCAGAAGATATAAAAACGGTTTTTACACCTCGTAAATACATGACAGACGACCAACGTTTTGCAGCAAGAAGACCCGATGTTTTGGTTTTTGAAACCGATGTTTTAACCGAAGATTTTACC
>NZ_CBFHJT010000020.1:14019-20276 GCF_965656025.1 Polaribacter sp. | reverse complement strand
TGATTGGATTGTAAAAGTAATAGATGTACATCCATCTGAATTAGTAAATGATAAAGAAAACGATAAATTACAAGATCATTTAAAAATGAGTAATTACCATTTAATGGTTAGAAGCGAGGTTTTACGAGGTAGATTTAGAAATAGTTTTGAAAATCCTGAGCCATTTATCCCGAATAAAAAAACAGATGTAGATATTAAGTTACAAGATGTTTTTCATACGTTTAAAAAAGGACATAAATTACAAGTTCAAGTACAAAGTACTTGGTTTCCTTTGATCGATTTGAATCCGCAAACGTATGTAGATAATATTTACAAAGCAGGCGAAAAAGATTTTAAAACTCAAACACATACTGTATTTACAGATTCTTCTATTGAATTCTCTGTTTTAAAATAATAAAATATTATGAAAAAAAATATTCAAATTTTAATTCTTTTTTTAGTTGCTTTTTCTTTAAAAGCACAAGAAAAAATAGCTCCAATTATTAAAAATGGAGAAGCACAAATTGTTGATGCTTTTAAAGATTCTAAAAACTGGATTCGACATGATTTATGGGTAGAAACTACTTTTGATTCTGATGGAGATGGAAAGTTAGACAGAGTTCATGTAGACGTAACCAGACCAAAAGCAACAGAAAATGGCTTAAAGCTACCTGTAGTTTATGAATCTAGCCCCTATTATGCAGGTACAGCAGGAAACTCAGAAGGTTTATTTTGGGGAGTGAAACACGAAATTGGCGAAAAAGCAAAACCAAGAACGCACGTAGAAGTTAAAAGAAGAGGCAAAAGACCTATCATTTCTAATTCTCAAATTAGTACTTGGGTCCCTAGAGGTTATATTGTTGTACACTCTTCTTCTCCAGGAACAGGTTTATCTGATGGATCTCCAACAGTTGGTGGAGATAATGAGTCTTTAGCCCCAAAAGCAGTGATAGATTGGTTAAATGGACGTGCAAAAGGATACACTGAAAGAAATGGAAATGAAGAAGTAAAAGCATATTGGACTACTGGAAAAGTAGGGATGACAGGAACTTCTTACAATGGAACCATTCCTTTGGCAGCTGCAACAACTGGTGTAGATGGTTTAGAAGCAATTATACCTGTGGCGCCAAATACTTCTTATTATCATTATTATAGATCTAATGGCTTGGTGCGTTCTCCCGGAGGTTATTTGGGTGAAGACATTGATGTGTTGTATGATTTTATCCACAGTGGAAAAGAAGAAAACAGAGCCAGAAACAACAAAGTTGTAAGAGATACAGAAATGGCTAATGGAATGGATAGAGAGACTGGCGATTATAATGATTTTTGGGCAGGAAGAGATTATTTAAACGATATGAAACCGATGAAAGCTGCCCTGTTGATGTCTCATGGTTTTAATGATTGGAATGTAATGCCAGAACATAGCTACAGAATTTATAAAAAAGCATCAGAAATGGGGCTACCCACTCAAATTTATTATCACCAAAATGGCCATGGTGGTCCACCTCCAATAAAAATGATGAACAGGTGGTTTACACGCTATTTATTTGGTATTGAAAATGGTGTAGAAAACGACCCAAAAGCGTGGATAGTTAGAGAAAGTGATAAACGAAGTGAGCCAACTTCTTATAAAAATTATCCAAATCCAGATGCGAGTAATGTTACTTTTTATTTAGCTGGAAACGCACCTGAAGCAGGAAGTTTATCAACAAACAAAACAAATTCGAAAACAAAAGAAACCTTGGTAGATAATTATTCTTTTTCTGCTGAAGCTTTGGCACAAGCAGCTTATACAAATCACAGATTATTATATGTATCTCCTATATTAAAAGAGGATATTCATATTTCTGGGATTTCTACAATTAAAATAAAAGCAGCTAGTTCTAAACCTGGTGTAAATCTTTCTGTTTACTTAGTTTCTTTACCTTGGAATTCTGGTAGAAGAACTAAAATTACAGACAACATTATTACACGTGGTTGGGCAGATTTACAAAACTATAAATCATTAACAAGTAGCAAACCATTAAAACCTGGTAAGTTTTACGAAATGACATTTGATTTACAACCTGATGATCAAATTATAAAAAAAGGGCAACAAATTGGTTTGATGATTTTTTCTAGTGATAATAATTATACATTATTACCAAAACCTGGAACTGAATTGACTGTAGATTTAGCTGGCACAAAAATTACCATACCTATTGTTGGTGGTAAAAGTGCTTTTGATAAAGCAACTGAATAAATAAAATTTTAAAAGAGGCTGTTCGAAAATATTTTTAAACAGCCTCTTCTTTATGATGAAAAAAATAACGATTCTTTTTTTACTTTTTAGTATGGTTTCTTTTGGACAAAATATTAAAAAACATCTTTGGAAAAACAGAGTGCTATTGGTTTTTACAAATGATGTACAAAGTGATTTTTATAAAAATCAGGTTTTAATGTTACAAGAACATCCTAAAGAATTATTAGAAAGAAAACTGGTAGTTTACCGTTTTACTAAAAATTCTTATCAATATAATTTTAGTGGTAACTGGAAAAAATCTACAAAATTTAAAAATGAGAAATCAGATTTTAAAATTATGTTAATTGGTTTAGATGGTGGTATTAAATTAGAGCAAACCCAACTTTTATCAACAGAAAAATTATTTACAATTATTGATGGGATGCCCATGAGAAAAAGAGAATTGAAAAATAAAAATTAATGACCTCTACAGAAATTGCATTACTTTTAAATAGCGACTCAGAAAAAATTACCAGAATTGGAGAAATTATTGGTAAAAAAATTCCTGAAAAAGATAATTTTGAAAACTTAAATGAGTTCGAAAAAAACTTTATTTATATAGATGTTTTAGAGAGTAATGTTACGGAAGGTGGATTTATTCAGTTCTTTTTTAATTCTTCAGGACAATTTACACACGAAATTTTTCAGGCTTATTTAGCCATAAAAGCAGAAAAAACAGTAGATATTTTAACAAAAGCTATTTTTTTGTTTCCAGAAATTCCTGTTCCTAAAAATATACATCTTCGTAGAAAAATTTTAATGGAAAAAGAATCTAACATCGATTTATGGGACGATCTAGACAGAGAGTTTGATAAATATGAAGACAATATTATTGCACTTACTTTAGACTATGTACGAGATAATATTGCCTTTTTTGATTAATATTTATTCCTCTAAAATTTTAGAAATATTAGGCTTAAAGTAATTAGGTCCTTTTAAAACTTTACCATCTTCTCTGTAAATTGGCTTACCATCTTCCCCTAATTTACTCATATTACTTCTTTGAATTTCGTTAAAAACTTCTTCTATTTTATCTTGCATACCATGTTCTATAATTGTGCCACAAAGTATGTATAACATGTCTCCTAAAGCATCTGCTACTTCTACCACATCGTTGTTTTCTGCTGCCTCTAAATATTCTTCATTTTCTTCTTTCATTAAATTAAAACGTAGCAAGTTTCTTTCTTTACCAATGTTTGCAGTGGGTGTATATTTTATACCTGCACCAAAAGCTTTATGAAATTCATGTACTGCTTTTATTTTATTTTTCATCTGTATTGTAATTATTAAAGGTTATTTATTCGTAATTTTGTAATGTTATTTTATTCAGAGTTTTGAACTACAATATAGTATAAGTGTTTAGAATTTAAATAATATTTGAAAGGATTTAATAAAGAACTTATTAAGAATAAACCATATGTTTTTAAGTGCATTTTTTACAACAGGTAGAATTATTTTTATGATTTTTTTTATCATTGCTTTTATAGCTTTAATGGTCTATAGTTATAGAAAAGACATTAAAAACCATGAAAGATATTATAAAAACGCAGGTAAAAAGGTTTTAATTTATGGTGGATTAATTGTAATAATATTTATGGCAATCCGTTTTTTTACAGGTCATTAATCTAGCTTTTCTACCTCACTTAGTTTTGCGTGATTTAGCACTGTATAACCCTCATCATCAAAACTATAAGAAGCTCCATATTTTACGTTTGTTTCTAAATTATCAAAATCATACGAATATATTTGATACACCTTTTGTGCAAAAGATTCCTCATGATAATTTAATAAAATATACAAAAAAGCATCTAATTTTTCTATTTCTTGGTCTGTATAATTATACAAAGGACTTTTTTCATTAATAGGATGTACAACCGTCCAAATAGTTGGTAAATACATAATTTTTTTTCGCTCTAAATCTAAGGTGTAAAACTGTCTTTTAAACTCCCCTTTTTTATCTTTATGAGTAATCGAAAAAGTAACCGTAATTTCTGGCTCTATCATTACAGTTTTTCTTCTATTCATTAAACGAAACATAATTGCACGTTCCTTATTGAATTTTCTGAGAATTAAATTATGACTAAACTTTACATTTGCTTTGGGTTTAGAAAATCTACCATATAACAATCCTGTAATAAAAGAAAAACTAAGCAAGCCAATCATAGCCTCAAAAGCAGCAATAAAATTTGTAATAATACCTTTTGGTGCTAGAAAGCCATAACCAACCGTTGTTAAGGTTTGTGCACTAAAAAAAAAGCCACTTAAAAAATCTTCTATAAAAGTAGCTTTTGGATTTGTAATATGCTCTATGCCAACAGCTACATAAAGCAAACCGAAAAAAATATTTAAAGTGGTGTATGTAGCAATTATCAATAAGAAAAAACGAAACCAAGAAATATCTACAAAATAAGTATATAAATCTCCTAAACTTTTGTTTCTGTTGATGTGTTTTACATTGCTAGAGCCATCAATATTGATAATATCTTGTGCGTTTTGTTTTGATCTGTAACCAAAACCTGGATCTTTTATTTTTTTTGCCATATTAAAGATTGTAAAAGCTTCTTATCTTTTTTAAACGTTTCCACTCTATTTGATGTCTTTGTGTGTATATAAAAAAGCATCCTACATCTAATAAAAAATAAAAAAGACTAATTCCACTTGGTGGATTATTACTCGGTAAAAACTCAAAAACTTGAAAGCCAATTTCAGGCCATTTCCAAGCACCAAAAGCAGTCCCTCCAATTTCTAAAATAGCCACTAATATATACATAGAAAAAAAATATAACCTGTCTTTGGGTCTTTTCCATAAAAGTAAAAACACCCCGATTGTCATTACAAAACCAAAAACATCGTTAAAAAGTAATAAATAACTTGTTGCAAAAGCAGCTATAACAAAGCCAAACAACTGTTCTACAGCTTTATGGTGTTTTCTAACTACAGGTGCTTTGCTAAACATAAAAATTCTACCATATAAAGCAGCATGACCAAAAGGCACATACAAAGGAACGTTTTCTAATCTGTAAGTATACATATTTAGCGCTCTAGAAAATAGGTATTCGCCTCCAAAGCCTAATATAACTGCATAAATCATTAACTCTCTTGTTCTAATATTTGCTCTATAATACATTAATATAAAACCAGTTAACATAATAATATTTATAGGCAACTGAGAGTTTGTAACATTTTCAGCAAAATACACGCTGTCAAAAAAAAGAACAAAAACAAAGATGATAAAAATGCCAATTCTTCTATTAAAAATATAAAAAATAGCTTTTAAATCTTGTGCTGGAACTTGTGCTATTTTCATACAACTGGATATTTAAAACAGTCTGTTGTATGATCATTAACCATACCAACAGCTTGCATATATGCATAAACTACTGTAGAGCCTACAAATTTAAAACCTCTTTTTTTTAAGTCTTTAGATATTTTATCTGACAACGCTGTTGTAGCAGGGACATCTTCTTTTTTATGAAACTTATTGAGTATTGGCTTACCATCTACATAGCTCCAAATAAATTTAGAGAAAGAACTAAACTCTTTCTGAATTTCTATAAATGATTGTGCATTGGTAATGGCACTTCTAATTTTTAATTTGTTTCTAATAATACCCTTATCTTCTAATAAAGAGTGGTATTTACTTTCGGAGTATTTTGCTATTTTATAATAATCGAAATTGTCAAATGCCTTTCTAAAATTTTCTCTTTTATTTAAAATGGTAATCCAACTTAAACCTGCCTGAAAAGTTTCTAATACCAAAAACTCAAACAAAGTAGCATCATCAAAAACAGGCTGCCCCCATTCATAATCATGATAATCTTTGTATAATTGACTATCTGTAACCCAAAAACATCTATTTTTCATTTAGTTTGGTTTTATGGGTTTTATTTGGGTTTGTCTTTCGTTTACATATTCGAATGTGTTATCTCCAACAAAACCAGCTTCTTCTAGCATGATTCTAATATTTTTATTCCATTCTTTAATAAAAACAGCAGTA
>NZ_CBFHJT010000020.1:6200-13924 GCF_965656025.1 Polaribacter sp. | reverse complement strand
ACACATCTTCGGTTGTGGTTTTACCAGGCACAATTGTTTTTTCTGAAAAAGCCTCATCAATTATATTATGAGTTACTGCAACCAACTTTTTAAAAAGTTGCATTTCCATTTCTGTTCTGGTTTCGATCCAACCAATGGCTAACTTTTCTGCAGAAACTACTTTATTTTGATATTCTTCAGGAAGATTCTCGAGCAATTCATCATAACCCGTTTTTACCAAACCATCTGCAAGAGGAAAGTGTTTAGATACATTTACACCAATTTTAGTTGGATTTTTTTCTTTAATAATATCTACCAGCGCTTTCCATTGATTGGCTTCTTTTTCTTTATCCCAAGCAGAAGTAATGCTTTTACCTATATTATATCTCGCTACCGCCAACCTTTCTAAAGAATTTTCTTTTTTATTTCTGTAAAAAACAATTATTGTTCTTCTTCTAGCATTTAACCAAGTTGCTGGCAACATTGTTTTTAATACAGGGTCTTCATTATATTCTCTAGAAATTAGCAACCACATATCTATGTCGGTGTCATCCATTAATTTTGGCAATACGTTGGTAAACCTATCTTCTAAAATTGAGTCTTTAAGAACTGCTCTTTCTTTCTCTTTTAAAATAGAATATGTCTGTTTGTTTTTTTTCTCTTTATCACAAGAAAAAGATACTAATATTAGTAGTAAAAGGATGATTTTTTTATTCATAATAATTCGGTTTAAAGACTTAAAAATAATGTTAAAAATTAATAACCTATCTAATTATAGAATAAATTTTGTAATTTAATAGAAGTTAACTCATTAAAAAGAGGTGTTTACTCATTTTAGTTTTTAAAACCAATAATTGTACAATACTTTTGATGTATAAATGAGTTAAATAACAAATTAAAATTATGAAAAAATTTACAAAAATATTACTGTTGATATCTATGGGTCTACTGATTTGGGCCTGTGGTTCTACACCAATAAATACTACCAATACAGAAAAAGAAGAGCCTGTTGTAATTGCCAATGATAGTTTAGAGTACGAAATTATAATTATAGACCCAGGTTTTACGGCTTATTTAGCTGGTGTTGCACAACCAGAAGGTTTTTACACACAAAGTTATTTAGAAGCTAGAAATAGGGCTTGGGTTATAACTTGGAATCAAAGGGCACAAAATCCTGGGATGTATAATGGCAATATTTATGAAAACATTATAGATTACCAACCGAACATCAATTATGGCTACGAGGTGAACTACAAACTATTTAATTATTTTTTATTTGCACAAAGAAAATACAGAATGAGTTTAGGTGGTGGTTTTAGAGCAAATAGAATTAATTAGATTTTTTTATAAGATACAAAGCTATAATCGTAGTCATTTTTTTCGTCGGCTTTAAAATCTTCTCTAGCAACTTCTTTCCATTTATTTACATCAATTTCAGGAAAATAAACGTCTGCATCAAATTCTTTATGAACCAAAGTAATATCTAGTTTATCTGCCAAATCTTTAGCTATTGTTTCTTTATAAATTTGAGCGCCACCAATTATAAAGATTTCCTCTTCGTCTTTCGCAATTTCTATAGCTTGTTCTAAACTGTTAGCTATCAAACAACCATCTTTAAAATAATTTTTATTTCTGGTGATGATAATGGTGGTTCTGTTGGGTAGTGGTTTTCCGATAGATTCAAAGGTATTTCTACCCATTAAAATGTAGTGCCCCGTGGTAATTTTCTTAAAACGTTTCAAATCTGCAGGCAAGTGCCAAATTAAATCATTATTTTTTCCTAAAGCATTGTTTTTAGCAATTGCTGCAATAACTGTAATCATAAAACTGAATCTATTTTTGACAAAAATAAGAGAAATGATTGCAGATTTGACGTTTTTGATAAAAATTCATCAAAAAACAATAAAATACGAAACCGATTTCGGGGTAAAAACACTGAAAATCAAGAAAAAAGGAGAGACTTTTTTTTAGATATAACATAATTAAAGCTTGCTAAATATTAGAAAAAATAATATTAAATGAGCTGTAATTGCTAAAGTGGTAATTCTTTAGGAATACACTTAAATTATGTTTGTTATGTTTTTTGTCTTAATTATTTTTACATCGAAATTCAAATAAAAATATTATGGCTATTAAAAAACAATTTTTAAAAAGTAAACCAGTTTGTAAAGTAACTTTTACAGTACCTGCAGAAGAAGCTAGTAATGTAGCAGTTGTAGGATCTTTTAACGAGTGGAATGCAGAAACGACTCCGTTAAAAAAATTAAAAAATGGCTCTTTTAAAGGAACTGTAGATTTAGAATCTAACAACTCTTACGAGTTTAAATATATAATTGACGGCAATTACGTGAATGAAGCAGCTGCAGATGCTTACGCATGGAATGATTATGCGGATGCTGAAAACAGTGTAATTAATTTATAAAAAAAAAGAGCTTTCTAAAATTAGAAAGCTCTTTTTTTTATTAGATAGCAACCTTGCCTTTTATATGTGGATGAGGGTTATAATCTAACAATTCAAAATCATCAAAAGTAAAATCTTCTATATTTTTTATAGAAGTATTAAGCTTCATTTTTGGTAATGGTCTAATATCTCTAGACAATTGTAGTTCTAATTGTTCTATATGATTGCTGTAAATGTGTGCATCTCCAAAAGTATGGATAAATTCTCCTGATTCATAACCACATACTTGTGCCATCATCATTGTAAACAATGCATAACTAGCAATATTAAAAGGCACGCCTAAAAAAATATCTGCACTTCTTTGATATAATTGGCAAGATAATTTACCATCTGCCACATAAAACTGAAAAAATGCGTGACATGGAGGCAATGCAGCCTTACCATTGGCAACATTTTCTGAAAAACTTACAGAAGTATCTGGCAACACAGAAGGGTTCCATGCAGAAACTAGCATTCTTCTAGAATTTGGATTTTTCTTAAGAGTTGTAATTACATCTTTCAGTTGATCTATATCATCACTATTCCAATTGCGCCATTGATGCCCATACACTGGACCTAAATCACCGTTTTCATCTGCCCATTCATTCCAAATTCTAACACCATTTTCTTGCAAATATTTTACATTTGTATCTCCCTTGATAAACCAAAGTAGTTCGTAAATAATAGATTTTAAATGTAATTTTTTGGTAGTTACCATTGGAAAACCTTCACTTAAATCGAAACGCATTTGATACCCAAAAACACTTTTAGTTCCTGTGCCTGTTCTATCTCCTTTTTCATTACCGTTTTCTAAAACGTGTGTTACTAAATCGTGGTATTGTTTCATTTTTTTGTGTAATTGTTTAATTAAGTAAACTAAGAATGTAAAAATAAAAAAAGCCTCAATAATATATGTCGAAGCTTTTAATTTAATATTTTAAAGTTATCAACTTTTTTTTAAAAAATATTTTTAAAATTATCTGTACTGATTCACGTCTAGCCAATAATCATACCTGCAATGGTTGCAGACATTAAAGAAGCAATAGTACCACCAATTAAAGCCTTTACACCAAATTCTGATAACGTTTTTCTTTGCCCAGGAGCTAAAGAGCCAATTCCACCAATTTGTATTCCAATAGAAGCAAAATTTGCAAAACCACATAACATATAAGTAGCCATAATTACAGATTTGTTATAAGCCAAATGTGTAACATTTGCCACATTTTTTAGCTCTGCCAATTGTATGTAACCTACAAACTCACTTGCTGCCAATTTAATACCTAATAGTTGCCCCATTAGAGTCATATCTGCAGTTGGCACACCAATTAACCACATTAATGGTGCAAAAATATACCCTAAAATAAATTCTAAAGAAAGACTATCATAGGCTGTATTTGCAGCAATAACATCGTTTAACGTTGTAAGGTCACCTATTAAACCCAATCCACCATTTATCATAGCAATAACTGCCACAAAAACTAGCAACATAGCACCTACATTTACAGCTAAACGTAAACCTTCTGTGGTACCATTTGCAATGGCATCTAAGATATTAGAGCCTATTTTTTCTTGAGAAACTGTAACGTCTGTATTTACTTTTTCTGTTTGTGGATATAGTATTTTAGATATTACTATAGCCCCAGGAGCTGCCATAACAGAAGCTGCCAATAAATGCTTTGCAAACACCAATTCTAGTTGCTTATCTCCACCACCTAAAAAACCAATATAAGCTGCTAATACTGCACCAGCAACTGTAGCCATACCACCAATCATTACTAAAAGCATTTCAGATTTATTCATTTTTTCTAAATAAGCTTTTATCAATAAAGGTGCTTCTGTTTGACCTAGAAAAATATTACCTGCCACAGACAAACTCTCCATCCCAGAAATACCTAAAAACTTAGACAAAGCAATGGCCAATATTTTAACGATCCATTGAATAATACCTAAATAAAATAATAAGGATGTTAACGCAGAAAAGAAAATGATAGTTGGCAATACTTGAAATGCAAAAATATATCCAAAAGTATCCATGTCTGCAATTAAACCATCAAACAAGAACTTACTTCCTGCTTTTGTGTATTCTAAGATTTGTATAAATAGCTTGCCCACTAATTCAAAGGCTTTTTGTACAAAAGATACTTTTAAAACTCCAATAGCAATAATTAACTGCAATGCTAAACCAACACCCACTTTTTTCCAGTCTATCGCTTTTCTGTTTGCACTAAATAAAAAAGCAATTACTATTAAAGAAAACATCCCTAAAATACCGCGCCAAAAACTTGTAAATGTAAAATCTTGACTAGGTATGATATCTTGTTTTTTATCTGCTGTAAGCGTATCGTTTTGTATTTCTTCTGCAATGGTTTCTTTATTTGTTTCTTTTACAGGCAATACAATTTTAGCGTATTCTGGTGATGAAAAATGGTAAGTTACCTCTCCTTCTGATAATTGTAAGCTAGCATTATCAAAAGAAACAATATTAAAATACCTGACTGTATCCTTTGGAGTTTTATAATTAAAAATTAACAAATTATTTTGACGAATATATTGACCAGAAGCAGTAATATTTTCTGAAGCAATTGAATACGAAAAAGCCCCCTCTTTAAAAGAAAACACATCTCCCTTTGTTACTTCTAAAAAATTAGCTTTTGCAGCTGTTTTTGCTGTTGATAATTGCCAATCTTGTTCTAAATCTTGCGCAAAAAAAGTTACAGAGATGGCACAAAACAGCATTAAAAATAAGTTTTTCATGAGTTGTGTAGTTTTAAGAGCGTTTACTTATTTCGTCTCTAATTTTTGCAGCAAGTTCGTAGTTTTCGTCAGTGACTGCTTGGTCTAATTGTTTGTTTAATTCTGTAAGAGAAAGTTTTGAAAAAGATGCACCTTTATCTGTGTCTAATAAGTCTTCTGTATCTAAAGAAACTTCGTGCGTTTCTGCTGGATCGTTTAAACCTAATTCTTCTTCTATTTTTAGAAAAACACCTGCTTTGTCTAAAATATTTTCGTAGGTATAAATAGGTGCTTGAAAACGAACTGCTATTGCAATAGCATCTGAAGTTCTTGTATCAAGGGTTTCTTCTTTGCCATCTTTTTCGCAAATTAGACTAGAAAAAAATACGCCGTCTACTAATTTGTGTATAATTACTTCTTTTACTTCTATAGAAAATCGATCTGAAAAGGTTTTAAA
Source organism: Polaribacter sp. (assembly GCF_965656025.1). GTDB lineage: Bacteria > Bacteroidota > Bacteroidia > Flavobacteriales > Flavobacteriaceae > Polaribacter. The sequence goes on along the minus strand of NZ_CBFHJT010000020.1, from coordinate 8,315 downwards.
CAAATCGTGAGTTAAGGGTCTTGGAGGTCTAATTTCTTTTTCTAGAGCAATGGCGATAGACTGTGCTTCGAATGCTCCAATAATTATTGGCAAGGTTCTACTGCCTTCCATTTCGCTTAAAACCAAAGCATAAGCGCCACTTTGGGTTTGGCTATAAGAAATACCTTTTATGGTTAATTTTATTAAACTCATATATTTTATTGCAAATAAAAAAATAGCTTTTGTATAGCTTATTTTTAAGGGCACAATTTACAAAAAATATATAGTACAAGTACTTATTTTTACTGAATTCGGTTTTTTATACAAACTTACGCCTGCGTGAAGGATTGAGCCTTTGTTTGAGCTCTTACGCTTTTGGGCGTAAAGCGAGTGGTGAAAGCCTGACGAAATTATTTTTGTTTTTAAACTTACTATATAAAAAAAACCTACCAAAAAAATTTGATAGGTTTCGATTTAAATTTAAAAAAGTAAAATAATTTGGGCACGCCCATGTCATAAATAATTTATTCAAATTCTTTATTTAGATTCCCGTTTTTACGGGAATGACATTTTATAGGAAACTTTGATTTTAAAAAAAATCAAAGTCCAATTTTTTATGCAGCTTTAAAGGCTTTTAATTTTTCTATTAATTGCGGAACTACCTCAAAAGCGTCTCCTACCACACCATAATCTGCGGCTTTAAAAAACGGTGCTTCTGGGTCTGTATTAATAACTACTTTTACTTTAGAAGCGTTAATACCTGCTAAATGTTGTATGGCTCCAGAAATTCCGATAGCAATGTATAAATTAGAGGCAACTGGCTTACCTGTTTGCCCTACGTGTTCTGCATGTGGACGCCAACCTAAGTCCGATACTGGTTTAGAACAAGCTGTTGCTGCATTTAAAACTTCCGCTAACTCTTCTATCATTGGCCAGTTTTCTGGTCCTTTTAAACCTCTACCTGCAGAAACTACTGTATCTGCGTCTGCTATGGTTACTTTACCTGTTACTCTTTCTACACTTTCTGATTTTACGCCTGATGTTGCTATTTTTGCATCGAAATTTTCTGTAGTGCCTTCTGATGGATTCTCATGAATACCAAAAGAATTTTTAGCCAGACCTATTATTTTTTTATCGGTAGTAATTTCTGTATTTGAAAATGCTTTGTTTGAAAATGCTTTTCTTTTTACTGTAAATGGACTTGTACTAGTTGGCAAAGCAACTGTGTTAGAGGCATAACCTGCTTCTAAATTTACTGCTACTAAAGGTGCTAAATACAAACCATCTATACTAGAATCTATTACGACGACTGTAGCATTTTCTTTATTAGCTACTTGTGTTAGAACTGCTGCGTATTGCTTTGCATTAAATGGCGATAAATTATCATTAGCAACTGTTACTATTTTTGTTGCACCATATTTATATAATTCTGTTGCATCTGTAGCATTTATGGTTAATACAACTAAATCGCTACCAAGTTGTTCTGCTACTTTTTTTCCGTAAGAAACTACTTCAAAAGCAGTTTTTTTAAATTTTCCTTCTGTGGAATCTGCGAAAACTAAAACTGACATATTTTATATTTTTTATAATCCTGAACTAGTTTCAGGATTTTGTTATTTTGAATTTTGAAAACTGATTAATAATCAGGTTTGAATTAAATTTATTTTCTAGATTATTATTTTAAAAGTTTAGTAAAATAAATAAACTCAATTTGTTTCTAAATCTTTAGAAGCTGAATCGCGTTCAGCATAATTTAATCGAAGATTAAATTACTTTAGCTTCGTTGTGTAATAAGCTAATTAACTCGTCTAAATTAGCTGCATCTACTAATTTTACAGCCCCTTTTGGTGCTGGTTTTTCAAAAGAACTAATAGAAGTACTTGCTGTTGCACCTGTAGCTTCTACTACTTGTAATGGTTTTTTACGAGCCATCATAATTCCTCTCATGTTTGGTATACGTAAATCTTTTTCTTCTACAATTCCTTTTTGCCCACCAACTACTAATGGCAAACTAGTTGTTACAGTTTCATTACCACCATCTATTTCTCTTTTTGCAGTTACGCTTGTATCCTCTACTTCCATTTCTACACAACCATTTACAAAATTAAAATCTGTTAACGATGCTAACATTCCTGG
>NZ_CBFHJT010000020.1:2691-6101 GCF_965656025.1 Polaribacter sp. | reverse complement strand
TTTATTTTTAAAAAATTTGAAAATAGAAAAAGTACTAAGGGTATAAATACAATACCTCTAGTTAGTATAAAGAAAGCACTCAAAAAAGCTAAAAGAATATTCTTTTTAAAAATATTATCTTTAAATTTTTGTCCCCAAAAAGAAATAAATAGCAATAATAAAAAACAATTACTCATTAAATCGCTCTTTACGATTACTTCCCAGAAATAGGATGGTGCTAATAACAGCAAAAAAATGATATTTAATTTATGGTAATTTTCAATTTTAGAATAAACGATAAAAATAGAGAACATTAAAAAGGTGAAAACTTGTAGGTAACCCAAATCTCCTAATAAATAAAAAGGCAAGCCTAAATAAAATAATCCTGGTAAATTAGAAGATGTATTCCCCAAATGATCTAAAACAGCATAGGGATACTTATTATTTAAAATACTCTCAATTAAAACCTGCATTGCAGACCACCTATCCACATTTAAGGTATTTCCATCAATTTTTAAATTAACCGCTATAAGTAAAATAGCAAATAGAAAACAGCATAAAAGCAATATAATATTAAACTTTTTGAATGTGTTGAAGAATTTTTTAAAAAGACTTAAAACATAAAAGCAAACAAATACAAAAGCAATATAGAAAATTACCATCAAGTAGTTTGGTACTGTTTCTAACCTTGAAGCGTATTTTAAAACAAAAAGGCTATTTATAGTTAGATAACAGGTAAAAAGCATCTTTTTCTTTAAAGAAATAGACAATAAATTATTCAAAATAAAAACTTTGTTGATTTTGGAATAAAAGTACATTTTTTTTATTCATAAATTCCTTACTTTTGCTAATCAAAATAAACAACAACTTAAATTAGATGAAAACAGTTCAATTTAGAGAAGCCATATGCGAAGCAATGAGCGAAGAAATGCGCAGAGATGAAAGCATTTACTTGATGGGTGAGGAAGTTGCAGAATATAATGGAGCTTACAAAGCAAGTAAAGGCATGTTAGATGAGTTTGGTGCAAAAAGAGTAATAGACACTCCTATTGCAGAACTTGGTTTTGCAGGAATTGCTATTGGTTCTGCAATGAATGGTAACAGACCAATTGTAGAGTATATGACGTTTAACTTCTCTTTAGTTGGAATTGATCAAATAATAAACAACGCAGCAAAAATCAGACAAATGTCTGGTGGTCAGTTCAATTGTCCAATTGTGTTTAGAGGGCCAACAGCTTCAGCTGGTCAGTTAGGTGCAACACACTCGCAAGCATTTGAAAACTGGTTTGCGAATACACCAGGTTTAAAGGTAATTGTACCATCTAACCCGTATGACGCAAAAGGATTATTAAAAGCTGCCATTAGAGATGATGATCCAGTTATTTTTATGGAGTCTGAACAGATGTATGGTGATAAAATGGAAATTCCTGAAGGAGAATACATTATACCAATTGGGGTTGCAGAAACCAAAAGAGAAGGTTCAGATGTAACCATTGTATCTTTTGGAAAAATCATAAAAGAAGCGTACAAAGCTGCAGACGAATTAGAAAAAGAAGGTATTTCTGCAGAAATTATAGATTTAAGAACAGTAAGACCAATGGATCATGATGCAATTTTAGCATCTGTTAAAAAAACAAATAGATTAGTAGTTTTAGAAGAAGCATGGCCATTTGCTAGTGTTGCTTCAGAAATCACGTACAGAATACAAGATGAAGCATTCGATTATTTAGATGCACCTGTAAAAAGACTAACAACTGCAGATACGCCTGCACCTTATTCGCCAGTATTATTCAAAAAATGGATACCAAATTCTGATGATGTTGTTAAGGCTGTTAAAGAAGTAATGTACATTAAAAAATAAGTACATATTTATTTAGTACAAAAAAACCTTTTTCATTTTTTTGAGAAAGGTTTTTTTTTGAATCTAATATTCTTTGTAAAGTTCGAAAACCATTGCGTAAATACAAAGTAAAAATCACGAACAAAAACAATAGATTTAGTACTTTTGCATACGTATAATAAACCATAGAAAGAAAATAAATTATGAGTAAAGAACAAAAAAGCAAGTTAACTTTTGACGTTTTAATTGAAATACCTAAAGGAAGTAGAAATAAATACGAATACGATTTTGCTTTACACAAAATTCGTTTTGATAGAATGTTATTTTCATCTATGATGTACCCTGGAGATTATGGTTTTATTCCAGAAACATTGGCATTAGATTCAGATCCTTTAGATGTTTTAGTATTAGGTCATCAACCAACATATCCGATGGTTGTTATGGAAGTAAGACCAATTGGAGTTTTTTATATGACAGATGAAAAAGGACCAGATGAAAAAATTATTTGTGTACCTGTTTCAGATCCTATTTGGAATAATAAAAATGATATTGCAGATTTAAACCCACATCGATTAAAAGAAATAGAGCACTTCTTTCAAGTTTATAAAGATTTAGAAAAGAAAAAAGTAGACACTGGTGGTTGGGGAAATGCAGCAGATGCTATTAAAATCTATCATGAATGTGTAGAAAGATATGATAATAGTGAGCATAAGAAAAAGAGGACTTTTACAATATAATTATCAAATTATCAATAAGAAGTAAAAAAAATGAACCATCTTTAATTAAAGTTGGTTTTTTTTATCACTTTGATTTTATTACTTTTACGCCCGTTTTAAACTAATCAAAATAATAAATATTATATGGAATCACTAATGATTTGGATGCCAATTGCTATGGCAATTTTAGGTTTAATCTATATGTGGATTAAACAATCTTGGGTAATGAAACAAGATGCAGGAGATGGTAAAATGAAAGAAATTTCTGATTACATTTATGAAGGTGCTTTGGCTTTTTTAAGTGCAGAATATAAGCTACTGGCAGTTTTTGTGGTAATTGTAAGTATTGCATTGGCTGTTGTATCTTTTATAGTTCCTACAACACATATTTTAATTGTGGTCGCTTTTATTTTTGGAGCTGTTTTTTCTGCTTTTGCAGGAAATATAGGTATGAAAATAGCAACTAAAACAAACGTTAGAACTACACAAGCAGCAAGAACAAGTTTACCAAATGCACTAAAAATATCTTTTGGTGGTGGTACAGTAATGGGGCTTGGTGTTGCAGGTTTAGCGGTTTTAGGTTTAACTGCATTTTTTATCTTCTTTTTCCATTTCTTTATGGGTGGTGTTTGGACAAATACAATGGATATGACCATCGTTTTAGAAACCCTTGCAGGTTTTTCTTTAGGTGCAGAATCTATTGCTTTATTTGCTAGAGTTGGTGGTGGTATTTACACAAAAGCTGCTGATGTTGGTGCAGATTTAGTAGGTAAAGTAGAGGCTGGTATACCAGAAGATGACCCAAGAAACCCTGCTACAATTGCAGATAATGTTGGTGATAACGTAGGCGATGTTGCTGGTATGGGTGCAGATTT
>NZ_CBFHJT010000020.1:0-2591 GCF_965656025.1 Polaribacter sp. | reverse complement strand
GACCCAAGAAACCCTGCTACAATTGCAGATAATGTTGGTGATAACGTAGGCGATGTTGCTGGTATGGGTGCAGATTTATTTGGGTCATATGTTGCTACCGTTTTAGCGGCTATGGTATTAGGTAATTATGTGATAAATGACATGGGTGGAAATATTAGTGATGCATTTGGTGGTATTGGTCCAATTTTATTACCAATGGCAATTGCAGGTGCAGGTATCATTATTTCTATTATTGGTACAATGCTGGTAAAAATAAGTAATAATGACGCTAAAGAAGCACAAGTAATGGGGGCTTTAAATAAAGGAAACTGGACGTCTATTTTATTAGTAGGTCTTTCTTGTTTTGGTTTAGTAACTTGGATGTTACCTGAAACCATGAAAATGGAGTTTTTTGGCGAAGGTTTGCAAGAGATTTCCTCTATGAGAGTTTTTTATGCAACTTTAGTTGGCTTGGTAGTAGGTGCTGTAATATCTTCTGTTACTGAATATTATACAGGCTTAGGAAAATCTCCAATCTTAAAAATAGTACAACAATCATCAACAGGAGCTGGTACAAATATTATTGCTGGTTTAGCAACTGGTATGATTTCTACTTTTCCATCAGTATTATTATTTGCTGGTGCAATTTGGGCTTCTTACGCTTTCGCAGGTTTTTACGGAGTTGCACTAGCTGCCTCTGCAATGATGGCAACCACTGCTATGCAATTAGCAATTGATGCATTTGGACCTATTTCTGACAATGCAGGTGGTATTGCAGAAATGAGCGAACAAGAACCAATTGTAAGAGAACGTACAGATATTTTAGACTCTGTGGGTAATACAACAGCTGCAACTGGAAAAGGTTTTGCAATTGCTTCTGCTGCATTAACATCACTAGCACTTTTTGCTGCGTATGTAACTTTTACAGGTATAGACGGAATTAACATTTTTAAAGCACCGGTTTTAGCAATGTTATTTGTTGGTGGTATGGTGCCTGTTGTATTTTCTGCTTTAGCTATGAATGCTGTTGGTAAAGCTGCCATGGAAATGGTACAAGAAGTAAGAAGACAATTTAAAGCAATTCCTGGTATTATGGAAGGAACAGGAAAACCAGAATACGATAAATGTGTGGCAATTTCTACACAAGCATCTTTAAAAGAAATGATGTTACCTGGTCTATTAACTATAGGTTTTCCACTAATTATTGCATTTGCACCTTTAGCTTTTGGTATGGATAGATTAGCCATTGCAGAAATGCTAGGTGGTTATATGGCTGGTGTTACTGTTTCTGGTGTGCTTTGGGCAATCTTTCAAAATAACGCTGGTGGTGCTTGGGATAATGCAAAAAAATCTTTTGAAGCTGGAGTAGAAATTAATGGAGAAATGACTTACAAAGGTTCTGAAGCGCATAAAGCTGCTGTAACTGGTGATACTGTTGGAGATCCTTTTAAAGATACTTCTGGACCATCTATGAACATCTTAATTAAATTAACGTGTTTAATTGGTTTGGTAATTGCGCCAATTTTAGGTGGTCATACAGATGAAGCGCCTCATGGAAATGAAATTAAAAAAGAAGTTAAAGTTAATTTACAACAAACTTCTAACAAGTTAGCAATTGCTACAATTACTACAACAAAAACCGTAAACGGAAAAACAACTACAAAGGTTGAAGAGTTTAAAGGTAGCATTGCAGAGATTGAAGCAAAAGCAAAAGAAGCTGGTAACATTGTTTCTGTGAATGTAAATAAAGATAAAAAAACAGAAAATGTTACTGTTATTGTTACAGATAAAAAGTAAATCCGATTTTCTTACAATATAAAAAAGCTGCATTTTTGCAGCTTTTTTTGTATCTTGAAATTAAAAATTTAAATGCTTTTTTTCAAGAAAGATCCTTTACAAATTATTGTTTTTTTAAGTTACGGTACAGCAAATCATTTTTATGCCAGAGGAAGGGCTTTACAAGATGAAAACATCAACCTAGATAAAAAAAATATTTTTAGTTTATTAATTAATTCTTGGAAACGTTTTGAGAGTGATGAAGTAAAAAACACGTCACTTACTCTAACACTTCCCAATAATACTAAAATTGAAACTAAAACAGATAAAGATGGCTATTTTTTCATAGAAGAAAAAATACATAACTTAAATAAACTCACCAATACTGCAGGATGGTTAGATTTTTCTATTTCTTACACTCAAACTAATATTGGCAGAAAAATAAATGATAAAAATATCTTTAAAGGAAAATTACTAATCCCTTCTAACGAAGCCGAATTTGGTGTAATTAGTGATATTGATGACACCATTCTTCATACGGGAGTTGTATCTAAATTAAAATGGAAATTAATTATAAATACTTTTTTCAAATCGCCCAGTAAAAGAAAAGCGCTAGAAGGTGCATCTCTTTTTTATCGATTATTACATGCTGGAATTTCTAAAAAAAATAAAAATCCATTTTTTTATGTAAGCCACAGTCCATGGAACCTGTACTTGTATTTAAAAAAATTTATAGAGGAAAATAATTTTCCGAAAGGAGCTATTTTATTAAGAAGTTTTAGAACCATATTAAAAAGAAAACAAGTAAACGAAAAAACTCAGAAACAAAAAGAGAT
>NZ_CBFHJT010000019.1:41856-44126 GCF_965656025.1 Polaribacter sp. | reverse complement strand
TTCGTTAACTGCATTACCAATTATTGAAACACAAGCAGGAGACGTATCAGCATATATACCAACAAACGTAATTTCGATTACAGATGGTCAAATTTTCTTAGATGGAGATTTATTTAACTCTGGTGTTCGTCCAGCAATTAACGTAGGTATTTCTGTATCGCGTGTGGGTGGTAATGCTCAGATAAAATCAATGAAAAAAGTATCTGGTACTTTAAAATTAGACCAAGCTCAGTTCCGTGAATTAGAAGCGTTTGCGAAGTTTGGTTCAGATTTAGATGCTGCAACCATGAGTGTAATTTCTAAAGGGCAACGTAATGTTGAAATCTTGAAGCAAGCACAAAATGATCCTTTTGCAGTAGAAGACCAAGTTGCAATTATCTATGCAGGTTCTAAAAACTTGTTAAAAGATGTACCTGTTGATAAAGTTAAAAAGTTTGAAAAAGAATATATCGATTACTTAAACACAAAACATAGAGATACATTAGACGTTTTAAAATCTGGTAAATTAACAGACGAAGCTACTGCAACTTTAGAGGCAGCTGCTGCAGAAATAACTAAGCATTTTGTTTAATTAGACGTTAGCTTTTAGTCGCAAACATTAATGTAAGCACTAACAACTAAAAACTAATAACTAAAGACTAGAAAATGGCAAACTTAAAAGAAATACGTAATAGAATTACCTCTATTAAATCTACCATGCAGATTACCTCTGCGATGAAAATGGTATCTGCTGCTAAATTAAAAAAAGCACAAGATGCAATTGTAGCAATGAGGCCTTATTCATCTAAATTAACAGAATTGTTGCAAAATTTAAGTGCAACTTTAGATGGAGATACAGGTGGGGCATATTCTGAGCAAAGAGAGGTTTCTAAAGTATTATTAGTAGTTGTTACTTCTAACAGAGGTTTGTGTGGTGGTTTTAACTCTTCTATTACAAAAGAGGTTGTAAAAACTATTAAAGAAAAATATGCAAATACTTCTGTAGATTTATTTGCTATCGGTAAAAAAGGTGCAGATGTTTTATCTAAAGGACACAACATTATAGCAACAAGAAACGATTTATATGACGAGTTAACTTTTGATAATGTTGCAGCTGTAGCAGAAAAGTTAATGGGAATGTTTGTGGAAGGCACTTATGATAAAATTGAAATTATTTATAATCAATTTAAAAATGCAGCTACACAAATACCTCAAGTAGAGCAATTTTTGCCAATTAAACCAATTGAAGGTGGTGATGCAAGTGCTGTAAATTCTGACTATATTTTTGAGCCATCAAAAGAAGAAATTGTAGAAGCATTAATTCCAAAATCTTTAAAAACACAATTATACAAAGCGTTAAGAGATAGTTTTGCTTCAGAGCATGGTGCACGTATGACTGCAATGCATAAAGCAACAGACAATGCAACAGAATTAAGAGACGAATTATTATTAACGTATAACAAAGCACGTCAAGCTGCAATTACTAATGAAATTTTAGAAATTGTTGGTGGAGCAGAAGCACTGAATAATTAGACGAAGCGTGAGCGAAGTCAAATTATTAAGAGAGCTGAGGCTTTGAAAAATTAAATGACAACTCTGTCATTCCTGCGTAGTCAGGAATCTCATAATATAAAAAAAGACTGGTTTTTAAGCCAGTCTTTTTTTTATAAACTAAAGCTAGGGAGCATGCTCCCTAGCTTTAGTTTATAAATCAAATTTAATTCCTTGAGCCAAAGGCAATTCATCAGAATAATTTACGGTATTGGTTTGTCTACGCATATAGACTTTCCAGGCGTCAGAGCCAGATTCACGTCCACCACCAGTTTCTTTCTCACCTCCAAAAGCACCACCAATTTCTGCACCAGAAGTTCCAATATTTACGTTGGCAATTCCACAATCTGAACCTGCATAAGACAAGAATTTCTCAGCCTCTTTCATTTCATTGGTCATAATTGCAGAAGATAATCCTTGAGCAACTCCATTTTGTTTTGCAATGGCATTTTCAACATCCCCAGCATATTTCATCAAATATAAAATAGGCGCAAACGTTTCATGCTGTACAATTTCAAAATTGTTTTCTGCTTCTATTATTGCTGGTTTTACATAGCATCCACTTTCATAATTTCCGCCTTCTAAAATACCACCTTCTACCAATACTTTTCCACCTTCAGCTTTTGCTTTCTCAATAGCGTTTAAATAGGTATTTACGGCATCTTTATCAATTAAAGGTCCAACATGATTGTTTTCATCCAAAGGATTCCCAATTTTAATTTGTTGGTAAGCACCTACAA
>NZ_CBFHJT010000019.1:39134-41757 GCF_965656025.1 Polaribacter sp. | reverse complement strand
CTTTATCAATTAAAGGTCCAACATGATTGTTTTCATCCAAAGGATTCCCAATTTTAATTTGTTGGTAAGCACCTACAATTGCATCTTTTACTTTATCGTAAACAGATTCGTGAATAATTAATCTTCTGGTTGATGTACATCTTTGTCCACAAGTACCAACAGCTCCAAAAACAGCACCAGGAACTACTACTTTTAAATCGGCAGTTGGTGTAATAATAATGGCATTATTTCCTCCTAATTCTAGTAAAGATTTACCAAAACGTTGGGCAACTTTTGCACCCACAATTCTACCCATTCTAGTAGAACCAGTTGCAGAAACTAAAGGAATTCTAGTATCTGAAGTCATCATTTCACCTACTTTATAATCTCCTGTAATGATAGCTGAAATTCCTTCTGGTAAATTATTTTCTTTTAAAATGGTTGCAATAATATTTTGACAAGCGACAGCACACAAAGGTGTTTTTTCAGATGCTTTCCAAACACAAACATCACCACAAACCCAAGCCAAAGCAGTGTTCCAAGCCCAAACAGCCACAGGAAAATTAAATGCAGAAATAATACCCACAACTCCTATGGGATGCCATTGTTCTCTCATGACATGACCTGGTCTTTCTGAAGGAATCGTTTGCCCATTTAATTGACGAGATAAACCTACTGCAAAATCGCAGATATCTATCATTTCTTGAACTTCGCCATAACCTTCTTGCAAAGATTTGCCCATTTCATAAGAAACCAACTTTCCTAAAGGCTCTTTTAATTCTCTTAATTTATTACCAAACTGACGTACAATTTCTCCTCTTTGAGGAGCAGGTTTCTCTCTCCAACCAATAAATGCTTTTGTAGCTGTATTGATTACTTTTTCGTAATCTTCTTTCGTAGTAGATTTTACTTTACCTATTAATTTTCCATCAACAGGAGAAAAACTTTGGATAACTTCTCCATTAGAAAAGTTATTTGAACCAGTAGAAGTTCCGTTATTTATATCTTTTACACCTAATTGTTTTAGGGCCTCATGTATTCCAAAATTATTCATTTTGTTTTGTCGTTTTTGTTGTTTAATTTAGAATTTCAAATTTACGAATAATTTTAGACACTAATAAATTAAACAAATACATTAACATCTGTTTAATATTAAACAAAAGATATGAAAAAACTATTTTACATTGCTTCAATTTTATTAATTTCTTTTGGATGTAATAAAGAAAACAAAAATGATGCTAAAGAAACAATAACAGCTAAAAAAGTGAATGATTTTGCCATTATTATTCATGGTGGAGCAGGTACAATTTTAAAGAAAAATATGACCGATGAAAGAGAAGCTGCATACAAAGCAAAACTATCAGAAGCCATAAAAGTTGGACATACCATTTTAAAAAATGGAGGAACGAGTCAAGAAGCAGTGTTAAAAACCATTCAGGTTATGGAAGAATCTCCATTATTTAATGCAGGTAAGGGAGCAGTTTTTACCAATGCAGGAACTAATGAATTAGATGCTTCTTTTATGGATGGTAAAACCTTAAATGCAGGTGCTGTTGCTGGAGTTAAAGATGTAAAAAGCCCTATTGAGTTAGCGATAAAAGTAATGACAGATTCAGAACATGTAATGCTTTCTGGAGAAGGAGCTTCGTTATTTGCAAAAGAAGAAGGATTAGAAATTGTAGATCCTAGTTATTTTTATACCGAAAATAGATTTAATTCTTTACAACGCGTATTAGAAAGAGAAAAAACAGCACAAAATTATAATGCTAAAGATGTTTTTTATGATGAAACTATAAAAGACAGTAAATTTGGAACAGTTGGTTGTGTAGCTTTAGATAAAAATGGAAATATTGCTGCAGGAACATCAACAGGAGGCATGACTAACAAAAGATGGGGAAGAATAGGTGATGCTCCTATTATTGGTTCTGGAACGTATGCAAATAATAAAACATGTGGAGTTTCATCTACAGGTTGGGGAGAATATTTTATTAGAAGCCAAGTGGCTTATGATATTTCTGCACAAATGGAATATCAACAAAAAACACTAAAAGAAGCAACTACTGATGTAATTCAAAACAAGCTAACCAAATTAGGTGGAACTGGCGGTGTAGTGGCTTTAGACAAGGATGGAAACATGTCTTTTGAGTTTAATACAGCTGGTATGTACAGAGCTTCTATGAATGATAAAGATGAATTAGTTGTAAAAATTTACAAAGAATAAGCTAGCCAATTTTCTGGAATGGGTTGTAATTCTAATTCAGTAAACTTAGAGTCAATTTGTTTTTTTAAACCAATTCTTGAAACAATAGGTATAGATAAGTTAATGTTGTTTCGTTTATTTATAAGTTCTAAAACTGCTGCTATTGGTGTTTTGTTGCATAAAACCAAATTGTTCATCATTGCATTAGATTCTATTTCTAACTGAAAACAATCAACAAAAAATTTAGGTTTATTATCTTGATAAATAATCCACTGTGCTTTTTGTTTTTTTGGAAGTTCAAAAATTTTTTTAAAACCACTTAATGTAAGGTATGTTGTTTCTTTAAGTTTCATTTTTAGGGGAATTTTAATTATTATTTTCAATAACTTAACTTATCAAAAATAAGGCCAAGTTAATAATTTTTTACTAAAATTGATAATTTAC
>NZ_CBFHJT010000019.1:37194-39041 GCF_965656025.1 Polaribacter sp. | reverse complement strand
TACGGCACTATTTAAAACAGTTATATCTGTGTTTTGGTAAGCTATTTTTTGTTGATGAATACCAGATTGTATAGACCACTTGTCGTTAATTTTAAAAGCTACTTGTACACCATAAGAAAAGCTATTTTTACCTACTGTAGATTTTGCCAAATTAGCGTCTATTGGAGAACTATCTGAAAAAGAATTTGCATTTAACACAGCAACAACTGTGCTAATAGACCATTTATTTTTAGACGTTTTTTGTTTTTCTTTTAAATTGTCTTTTTTAACATTTTCAACTATTGCAATAAAATCTTTTGATGTTTTTTTTGCTTCTAAAAAATTACTTTTTTTTAGGCTATCTGCTTCTGTTATGTTATTTGTTTTTAAACTTTTGTCATTTTTTTTATTAATATTTACTTCTTTAGCATCGTTTTTAGAAACAATACTTTTTTTACGAATAGCAATTTTGTTTTTTAATTTTATAGTAGTATTTTTTGTATGTTTTTGTTGTTTTTCCTCTTTAGTATCTGCAACATATATAGCATCTTTTTTAGGTGTTTTCTTTAATAAAGTGTCTCTTATAATTTTCTGATTTTCTGTTGCTGGTTCAGAGGGTTTATCAGTAATTATTATTTGGTCGTTGTTTCTCTTATCTGCCTTTGGTGTAGGTTTGTAGAAAAATAAACTGATTAATAATACAGCTGCAGCTGCACCAGAAAACCACCAAAAAGGTATAATTTTACGCTTTTTTTTGTTTAAATTTCGCTCTATACCTTGCCAAACTTTATCACTCGGTTTGGCATTTATATCGTTCAATTTTTCTTTAAATAATTTATCTATATTTTCAGACTCCATTATCTATTTTTTTGCATTTTGTTGATACTTTTGTAGCTCTTTTTTTAAATTCTTTCTTGCTCTAGATAAGTTAGATTTAGAAGTATTTTCAGAAATTTGTAACAAATTAGAAATTTCTTTATGCGTATAATTATCTAGCACATATAAATTAAAAACCAATCGATATCTGTCTGGTAATTTTTGAATAAACTCTAAAAGGATATCTAGATTAAAAACTGTTTTTTCTATAGGTTCTGTATCATCATCTACATTATTTTCTATAATATCTTCTACTAGCTGTAAAGGCACTTTTTCTCTATATTTTTGTAGCGCTGTATTTATGGTAATTCTTTTTAACCATCCTTCAAAAGAGCCTGTACTTTTATATTGTTTTATGTTGGCAAAAATGGTTAAAAAACTATCTTGTAGAGTGTCTTCTGCATCTTGATAGTTTCTAGAATATTTTAAGCAAATAGAAAAAAGCTTATCAGCATATAACTGATAAACTTTAGATTGTGCTGTCAACTTTTGTTGACAGCATTGTTTTATGAGCTTTTCTAGTTTAATGCTACTAATTTACAGGAATTAGAACTTCTTCAAAAATACTTTTTCCATCACTATCTGTGCCTTTGTAAAACTTAAACAAATAGTCATCTCTTTGGCTAACATTTACCACCAAATCAAATTCTTGTTCAACAGGTATTTCATCACAAGTAATATCTAAATCTTTATAGGCTATAACAGCTACAGTTCTACTTGTACCCTCATATTCGTAATAAATATTATCAAAATTATAGCAGTTACTAGGAAATGTATACTTTAAATGAATTGTATCTCTTTGTCCAAGTGTAAAACTTACGGGCGTACTTGCTTCATCTATAGGAATGTATTCATATTCATAGTTAGGTAAATCATCAGTATTTAAACAAGAATTTAAGGTTAAAATAGCTACAAATAGTAATAATAATTTTTTCATAATTTTCCTTTTTTTAATATTTAAGTGTTGCATATCCGTTTTCACAAACTACACT
>NZ_CBFHJT010000019.1:33502-37094 GCF_965656025.1 Polaribacter sp. | reverse complement strand
TCTCCTCTTTTAAAGGTGATGGTTTCATCTGTATTATTATAAACACGTTCTATCCAATTACCTAATAAGAGATTATCTGTATATATTGTTGTTTCTTGGTTTTCCTCACAAGAAAAAAAAGCTACAAGTAGAAACAGTATAATTATTTTTTTAATCATCTTTAAAATTCTTTTTTATAAGATGCAAAAATTAGTAAAAGGTTGCGTGCAATAATGTTATTTTTGTAAAAGTTTATGCAAGAAAAAATATTTAACATACAATCTCAAGAAGAATTTACTAAAATTGCCTTAACAGTTTTTAATCATCAATTTAAAAACAACAAGGTTTATAGGTCTTTTTGCGATTTATTATACAAACATCCTTCAGAAATTACCCAGGTAAAAGACATCCCTTTTTTACCAATTCAATTTTTTAAAAGTAGAAAAGTACTTTCCTCTATAGATGAAATTGATGAAATTTTTACAAGTTCTGGTACAACAGGTAGTGTTACCAGCAAACATTTTGTAACTGATATCAATATTTACAAACAAAGTTACTTCAAAGGATTTGCTCATTTTTATGGCAATGTAGAAGACTATGTTGTATTGGCTCTATTGCCTAATTATTTAGAACGTAAAGGCTCTTCTTTGGTTTTTATGGTAGATGATTTAATAAGAAAATCTAACAATATAGAAAGTGGTTTTTATTTAAATAATTTAGATGAACTAGCAAAAAAAATAATAGAATTAGACAAAAAAGGACAGAAAGTATTGTTAATTGGGGTTTCTTTTGCTTTGTTAGATTTAATAGAGATGGAACAATTTGCCCTAAAAAACACTATAATTATGGAAACTGGTGGTATGAAAGGAAGAAGAAAAGAAATCATTAGACAAGAGTTGCATACAATTTTAAAAAAGGGTTTTTCTGTAGATAAAATTCACTCAGAATATGGCATGACAGAATTATTAAGTCAAGCTTATTCTAAAGGAGATGGAATTTTTGAAACTCCACCTTGGATGCAAATTTTAACCAGAGACACAGAAGATGCTTTAACTATAAATACTACCGAAAAAAATGGAGGTATAAATGTAATAGATTTGGCAAATTACAATTCTTGCTCTTTTATTGCTACACAAGATTTAGGGAAAACTTATAAAAATGGCACTTTTGAAATTGTTGGACGTTTTGACAATTCAGACATTAGAGGCTGTAATTTAATGGTATTATAAAAACAAGAAAAATGAAATTTAAATTAATAGAAGAATTTAAAGAGTTTGCTGTAAAAGGGAACATGATAGATATTGCCATTGGTGTTATTATTGGTACAGCATTTAATAAAGTTGTAAATGTTTTGGTAAAAGAGGTGTTAATGCCTCCATTATCTTTTATGACAGATGGTGGAAACTGGGCAAATAGAAAAATTATTTTAAGAGAAGCTGTTAATAATAATGACACAAAAGGTATCGAAGAAATAGCTATTGGATATGGTAAATTAATAGAAGCAGGTATCGATTTTTTAGTGATTGCTTTTACTGTTTTTTTAGTTGTAAAAGTGATGAATGCTCTTAAAAAGAAAGCAGATGACCCTAAAAACAAAACAATTGCTACACCTAAAAATATAGAATTAATGACTAAAACCAATGAACTATTAGAAAAGCAAAACGCTTATTTGATGAAAGTTTTAGCAGAAAAATAATAGCCAATATGTAAACTTTAAAAATTTTCATCGACAAAGTTAAAAACCAACTAGATGAAAAAATTAACAATTATTTTATTTCTTGTAGTTTATGCAAGTTTAACAGCACAAGATTACAACTTAAAAAAAGGCTACACAGCAGAAGGCTATGATGTTGTTGCCTACTTTTCTAACAAAGCAATAGAAGGTAACAAGAAATTTACTACGACTTACAACAATGTAAAATTTAAGTTTGCTACCAAAGAAAATTTAGAAACTTTTAAAAAAGATCCTCAAAAATATATACCAGCTTATGGTGGCTATTGTGCTTATGCAATTGGGGCAAAAGGTAAAAAAGTATCTATAGACCCAGAAACTTTTGAGATTAGAGACGGTAAATTATACCTCTTTTACAATTCTTGGGGCACCAATACATTAAAAATGTGGCAAGAAGAAGGTGCAGAACAATTAAGAAAAAAGGCAGATGCCAATTGGTTAAAACTCATCAATTAGTACTAGTTGATTTTATATATGCCAAAAGCCCCTTCAAGCAAAAAATGTTTGAAGGGGCTTTTTCTTTAAAGAAACTTAAACTAAGCTACAACTAATAAATAGTATGTTTTTTTACCACGTTGTAACAACACATATTTATCAGCAATTAAATCTTCTTTTGTAATGGTAAAATCTTCTTTTACCTTATCTTTATTTACAGAAATAGCATTTTCTTTTAAGGCTCTTCTAACTTCTCCATTCGATTTTAAAAAGTTTGTTTTTGCAGCTAAAGCTCCAATCATATCCAAACCTTCTGAAACATCATCTTTAGAAACAGTAGCTTGTGGCACACCATCAAAAACATCTAAAAATGTTTGTTCGTCTAAAGATTTTAAATCGCTTGCAGTACTTTTTCCGAATAAAATAGCCGACGCTTTTATTGCATTTTCGTAAGCTTCTTTACCATGTACTAGCAAGGTAACTTCTTCACCTAAACGTTTTTGCAAAATACGTGCATGTGGTGCTTCTTTATGTTCTTCAATTAAAGTATCTATGGTTTCTTTCTCTAAAAAAGTAAATATTTTAATGTATTTTTCTGCATCTTCATCAGAAGTATTTAACCAATATTGGTAAAATTTGTAGGGTGATGTTCTGTTGGCATCTAACCAAACATTTCCTCCTTCAGATTTTCCAAATTTAGAGCCATCAGACTTTGTTATTAATGGACAAGTAATTGCATATCCTTTTCCACCACCAATTCTTCTAATTAATTCTGTTCCTGTAGTTATATTTCCCCATTGATCAGAACCTCCCATTTGTATAGAAGCGTTGTTGTTTTGATACAAATGTAAAAAATCATAACCTTGCACTAATTGATAAGTAAACTCTGTAAAAGACATCCCTTCTTTAGATTCTGACCCAATTCTATTTTTTACAGAATCTTTTGCCATCATATAATTTACAGTAATGTGCTTACCAACATCACGTATAAATTCTAGGAAAGAAAAATCTTTCATCCAATCGTAATTATTAACTAAAACAGCAGCATTTTCAGCATCTGAAGCAAAATCTAAAAAGTGACTTAATTGTGCTTTAATGGCTTCTTGATTATGACGTAATGTTTTTTCGTCTAATAAATTACGTTCTGCAGATTTACCAGAAGGATCTCCAATCATACCAGTAGCACCACCTACCAAAGCAATAGGTTTGTGCCCACATCTTTGAAAGTGTGCCAACAACATAATGGGTACTAAATTACCAATATGCAAAGAGTCTGAAGTTGGATCAAAACCTACATAAGCACTTCTCATGCTTTCCAATAAATGTGCTTCTGTAGTTGGCATGCTATCATGCAACATCCCTCTCCATTGTAATTCTTCTATAAAATTTTTCATCAATAATTAATTGGATTAAACCTTTTGAAATATAAAACTTGTCATTTTGACA
>NZ_CBFHJT010000019.1:28390-33406 GCF_965656025.1 Polaribacter sp. | reverse complement strand
TTATTGGTGTAGAAAAAGTGTACCATTGTGCAGCGTTTATTTCTTTTAATCCAAAAGATTATATAGAAATGCGTAAAGTAAATATACATGGTACAGCCATTATTGTAAACCTTTCTATAGATGCTAAAATAGATAAATTGTGTTTTGTAGGTTCTATTGCTTCTGTGGGAGATGCTGTTAATGGGCAACTAATTACTGAAGAAAATGAGTGGAATAAAGAACAAGACAACAGTGGTTATTCCATCACAAAATTTGGTGCAGAAATGGAGGTTTGGCGAGCAAGTCAAGAAGGTGTTGAGGTAGTTATTGTAAATCCAGGAATAATTTTAGGAAGCGGTTTTTGGCAATCTGGTTCTGGTAAATTATTTAGTCAGGTTTTTAATGGGTTTAAATATTTTACAGAAGGAATTACTGGTTTTGTGGGCGTAAAAGATGTAGTAAAAACCATGATTCTATTAATGGATTCTACCATTAAAAACGAACGTTTTATTTTGGTTTCAGAAAACAAAACATATAAAGATGTATTATTTGTCATTTCAGATAGTTTTAGTAAAAAAAGACCTTCTAAAAAAATAAAACCTTGGCAAACTAGTATTTTATGGAGGTTTTCTGCTTTTGTAGCTAAAATTTCAGGAGTACAACCTTTGTTAAGTAAGTATTCTGCAAGAAGTGCACACGCTGTTTCTAAATATTCTTCTCAAAAAATAAAAGAGACCTTAAAATATCAATTTGAAAAAATAGATAATGTTGTTCAACAAGTTTGCAACAATTACTCTAAGTAATTATTGTCTTTGCAACGCTTCACGATCATTTAAAATATTGGTATTTAAAGTATCTAATTTTATACCGTGTTTTTTTAAAGAGTCATTTACAATTTTTAGACTATCTAATTTTATTTCAAGTTTTTTTGCTTTATCTATGGAATCTTTTTTTATAGAGTCTAATCTAGTTTGTTTCTGTTTGTAAAAGTCTCCTTGTTCTTCTATACTTTCTTTGGCTCTTTCTAATATTTTTTGATAATCGTCTATTTTAGACATGTAATAGAAATTACTAGTTTGAAATCTTGCACTATCAATTTTAAATTTTTCATATACGATAGGCATATAATTAACACTTTTTTGAAGGTTCTTATTTTTGATAAACTTAGCACTGCTAGCAATAACCATTTCTTGCAATAATAATTGCATAGTATCTTTAGGTATTAAATCTTTTGGTTTTTCTAAAATGGTATTACTAGTACAAGAAAAAAGTAAAACAGCACAAAAAATAATTAAAATAGCTTTCATTTTATCTATTAAAAGTTAATCTTTTACCTTTTACAGCATCATTAAAAATACCATTATTATATATTAAATTTCCATTTACAAAGGTATGTGTAATGCTTGCGGAAAAAGTTGTACCCTCAAAAGGAGACCAACCACATTTGTACAAAACATTTTCTTTGGTTACGGTTTGCGGTTTGTTTGGGTCTATTAAGACCAAATCTGCATAATAACCTTCTTTAATAAAACCACGTTTTTTTATTTGAAACAACTTGGCAGGATTATGACTCATTTTTTCTACCGCTTTTTCAATTGAAATAACACCTTCTTTTACTTTTTCTAAAATAGCTATTACTGCATGTTGTACTAATGGCCCACCACTTGGTGCTTTTGTATACACATTATTTTTTTCTTCTAAAGTATGTGGTGCATGGTCTGTTGCTAACACATCAATTCTATCGTCTAACAAAGCTTTCCATAACCCTTGTCTGTCTTTTTCTGTTTTTACAGCAGGATTCCATTTGATAAATGTTCCTTTTTCATCATAATCTTTATCGTTAAACCAAAGATGATGTACACAAACTTCTGCTGTAATTTGTTTTTCTTCTAGTGGAATATCGTTTCTAAAAAGATGAGTTTCTTTTTCTGTAGAAACATGAAAAATATGCAAACGAGCGCCTGTTTTTTTTGCCAACTCTATGGCTTTAGATGAAGATATGTAACACGCTTCTTCGCTTCTAATAACTGGGTGATATTTAATAGGAATATCATCACCATACTTTTCTTTAAATTCTGCTGTATTTTTTCTGATAGTTGCTTCGTCTTCACAATGTACAGAAATAATCATTTTGGTTGATGAGAAAATTTTTTCTAAAACTTCTACGTCATCTACCAACATATTTCCTGTAGACGAACCTAAAAATAACTTAATACCAGCCACTTTTTTTGGATCTGTTTTTAATAATTCTTCTAAATTATTATTAGTGCCACCAAACATAAAAGAGTAATTGGTATAAGAATCTTTACTTGCAATGCTAAATTTATTTTCTAGCAATTCTTGCGTTGTTGCTTGTGGTACTGTGTTGGGTTGCTCTATAAAAGTGGTAATGCCACCTGCAACAGCAGCTTTACTTTCGGTAGCAATATTGGCTTTGTGTGTTAAACCAGGTTCTCTAAAATGTACTTGATCGTCTATAAAACCGGGTATTAAATAATTACCATTTGCATTTATAACTTTCATATTTTCTTCAACAGTAATGTTCGAAGAAATTTGTTTTATCACTTCATTTTCAATCAAAACGTCACTTTTAAAAGTTTTGTTTTCATTAACTACTTTAGCATTTTTAATTAGGTAAGTTGTCATTTTTAATCTTTTGGTAATCCTTTTAATCTCATTTTTATTACTCCAAAAAGTGCTTCAGAAACAATATTTCCACTCATTTTAGAGGCTCCTAAATCTCTGTCTGTAAAAATTACAGAGACTTCTTTTATGTTAAATTTATGTTTCCACGCTTTAAATTTCATTTCTATTTGAAAAGCATATCCAATAAACTTTATTTTATCTAAGTTAATGGTTTCCAGAACTTTACGTTTCCAGCAAACAAAACCAGCAGTGGTATCAAAAACAGGTATTCTTGTAATAAAACGCACGTATTTTGATGCAAAATAAGAAAGCAACAGTCGTTTAATATCCCAATTAACCACATTCACTTGGTTTTTAACATATCTAGAGCCTACAGAAACGTCTCCACCGTCTTTTTTGCATGCATTATACAACCTTATCAAATCTTTTGGATTGTGAGAAAAATCAGCATCCATCTCAATGATATAGTCATATTTTTTTGACAAAGCCCATTTAAAACCATGAATATAAGCAGTACCCAAACCATTTTTTCCTTTTCTTTTCTCTATAAAAAGTTGGTTTGGAAATTCAGTCATTAAATTTTCTACAATTTTGCCAGTTCCATCAGGAGAATTATCATCAACAATTAAAATATGGAATTCTTTTTCTTCACTAAAAACAGCTCTAATGATAGCTTCTATATTTTCTTTTTCGTTATAAGTAGGAATTATGACTAACGCGTCTGACATAAATTAAATTTCATGTAGTATAATACAAATATACATTTTTTAATTACTAATTTTGTGTTAATCTTACTTAGAAAAAAGAAGTGCAAGCATTAGAAAAAATAGCAATTAATAAAAATTGGATTACCTTAATAATACTACTATTATTACTATTAATTGCTGTGCTTAAATCTATAGATAAAGAACGATTAAAAGGTTATGTTTTCGCTTTTTTTAATAAAAACTTTATAGATTTAGAAGTAGAAGAAAATCCTTCATTTTTTAATAGTTTTAATTTTATTTTGTTTTTGTTTTCTGCAATAATTTTGTCTTTAACTAGTAGTTTATTGTTAGCTAATAAAAGCTATTTTTTCGATCATACATTTTCATCTTTTTTAACGATTTTAGTACTCGTTTTAAGTTATCTTTTACTTAAAAAATTGTTAGATTTTTTATTAGTTCGCGTTTTTATAATAAAAAAACAGCTTCAGTTTTATACAATTTCTAAAATTAGCTATTTATATGCTATCAGTTTTGGGTTGTTTGTTGTTACTATTATAACTACCTACAGTGGTATAAATACTAGAGTTTTATATTATACTTTTGTTTTTCTGCTTGCCTTTCGTTTTGTAACTCATATTATTATTAACAAAAAGCTGATTTTTAGCAAGTTGTTTTATTTTATTTTGTACATTTGCGCCTTCGAAATAGCACCGCTATTTTTACTATTTAAATTGATACTTTAAATTAAAAAACAAAAGCGTATGAAAGTGAAAACTATTTTAGTATCGCAACCCGAACCTAAAACAGAAACTTCTCCTTATTTTGATTTGTCTAATAAACAGAAAGTAAAAATAGATTTTAGATCTTTTATTCATGTAGAAGGTATTCCTGTTAAAGAAGTTAGGTCTCAAAAAGTAGACTTAAAAAACTTTACAGCTATTATTTTAACAAGTAGAAATGCTGTAGATTACTTCTTTAAAATTGCAGAAGAAATGCGTTTTAAGGTGCCAGATGATATGAAATATTTTTGCCAGTCAGAAGCTGTTGCTTACTATTTGCAAAAATATGTAGTGTATAGAAAACGTAAAATTTATGTAGGTAACAGAACGTTTCCTGAGTTAACCAAGTTGATTAAAAAGCATAAAACAGAAAATTTTTTATTACCATCTTCAGACAAATTAAAACCATTAATCCCAGACGAATTAAATGCTTTAGGTGTAAAATGGACTCGTCTAGATTTGTATAGAACTGTGGTTAGTGATTTATCTGATTTAGAAGATGTTTTTTATGATATTTTAGTGTTTTTTAGTCCTTCTGGAATTGAATCTTTGCTTCAAAACTTCCCGGAATTTAAGCAAAACAATACCAGAATTGCTGCTTTTGGTAACTCTACAGTAAATGCTGTTACTGAGGCAGGTTTTAAATGTGATATTAAAGCACCAGCGCCTGAAACTCCTTCTATGACAATGGCTTTAGAAAAATATATTAAAGAAGTAAACAAAAAATAAATTACTTTTTATCAAATAAATTAAAATAAACCGAGCAGCAATGTTCGGTTTATTTTTTTATAAACAAGTGTTTTTACTTACTGTCGTATTATTTTAAAAACTTAAATTAGCTAAAAATATATAATAAGAGTTTTTTTATATGAAGTCAAATTTATCTTTTCTAATTATTTTTTGTG
>NZ_CBFHJT010000019.1:19230-28292 GCF_965656025.1 Polaribacter sp. | reverse complement strand
TATTAAAAAAAGTCATATTAAATAATTTTATGCAAACAGCGTAGCAAAAGCTTCTTCGATTTTACCTACTAAAATCAATTTTATAGAGTGATTTTTCGAAGAAATTTTATTGTATTTAGAAGCTACAAAACTTCTGTAACCTAATTTTTCTGCTTCTATAATACGTTGATCTATTTTAGAAACGGGTCTAATTTCTCCTGCCAAACCAACTTCTGCAGCAAAACAAACATTTGGGTTAATGGCAATATCTTGGTTAGATGATAAAATGGCTGCAACCACTGCCAAATCAATGGCAGGATCATCTACATTAATGCCTCCTGTAATATTTAAAAACACATCTTTTGCCCCCAATTTAAAACCTGCTCGTTTTTCTAAAACAGCCAATAACATATTCAGTCTTTTTAGATTGTAACCTGTGGTAGAACGTTGTGGAGTTCCGTAAACTGCAGTAGAAACCAATGCTTGTATTTCTATCATTAAAGGTCTAACTCCTTCTAAGGTAGATGCAATTGCAGTTCCACTTAAATCGGCATCTTTTTTAGAAATTAAAATTTCTGATGGATTGGATATTTCTCTCAATCCGTTGGAAAGCATTTCATAAATCCCTAATTCTGATGTAGAACCAAATCTGTTTTTCTGACTTCTTAAAATTCTATAAGTATGATTTCTATCTCCTTCAAATTGTAAAACCACATCTACCATGTGCTCTAAAATTTTAGGGCCAGCAATGTTTCCTTCTTTGTTTATGTGACCAATTAATAAAACAGGCGTTGCAGTTTCTTTGGCAAATTTTATCAATTCTGCAGCCGTTTCACGAATTTGAGAAATGTTACCAGGAGAAGCTTCAATAGAATTTGTATGTAAAGTTTGTATAGAGTCTATGACCAAAACTTCTGGTTCAGTTTCTTCTATATTTTTAAAAATTTGCTGTGTATTGGTTTCTGTAAGAATTAAGCAATTAGAATTAATTCCCTCTAACCTTTCTGCACGCATTTTTATTTGAGATTGACTTTCTTCGCCTGAAACATACAATACTTTTTGGCTAATATTTAAAGCAACCTGTAATAATAATGTTGATTTTCCAATACCAGGTTCACCTCCTAAAAGTGTTACAGAACCTTTTACCAAACCACCCCCTAAAACTGTATCTAATTCGTTGTTATTGGTTACAACTCGCTCTTCAGGATTTAGAACAATATCTGTAATTTTTAAAGGTTTATTTATGGTTTGTTTTGCAGTAGTAGCTTGTTTCCAAACACGTTTTTCTTCTTTCTGAATAACTTCTTCTACAATGGTATTCCATTCTTTACAAGCACCACATTGCCCAACCCATTTGGCATGTTGTGTGCCACAATTTTGACAGAAAAAAGTTGTTTTGGTTTTAGCCATTTATATTGAGTTGAAAAGTTTGAAAGGACCAAAGTTACAAAGTAATATTTAAACTAGACTTTAAAATAAATATTCGGTTTTTCTAGAAGTTAGCAAACAGTTGCGTTAGCGATTGAATGGCATGTTTGAGCTCTTTTTTAGTTGTCAGTTCGAGTGAATTTGTGAAGAATGAACAAATTTGTATTGAGAACAAAACTAAAAAAAGCGAGTAATGAAAGCGCGACCTTTAGGGAACGCCCAAAGACTATTTTATTCTATTGTAGATTGGTAAAAACAAGAAAGATAACCCGCCAAAAACAACCATCATTGCTGTTTGCGTAGTCCACATAATCCAACCAAAAGCAGTTGCTGGTTCTGCAGAAACCTTAAACAAAGCAAAAGCACCAGCCACAGCAATAGGGTAAAGGCCAATACCTCCATTAGTTGCTGCAATACTTAAGCCACCAGCAATAAAGCCAATTAAAATACCTCCAAAAGGTACTTCTAAACCTTCTATAGCAGGTATTGTTGCCCAAAACATGCAAACGTACATTACCCAAATAAAAACCGTATGAAAAATAAAAGCCCATTTTTTTTTCATTCTAAAAATACTGGTAACACCCTCTAATAAGCCTGTAAAAAAGTTTTTAATTTTAAGTAAAAATCCAGATGATGCTTTTTTTACATATTTTGTAAAAACAATAAAACCAATTATTAAAAGTGTAAGAGCAATTGCTAATTTTAATGGGTCAAAATTTTTAAAAACAAGATTATATATAAAGTCAAATTCTATAAAGAGTGCAACAATAATAACGAGAAACATCATTATTAAATCTGCAATACGCTCTGCTACAATGGTTCCAAATCCTTTTTCGAATGGAATTTTCTCGTAATTTGTCATTACTCCAGCTCTAGAAACTTCTCCTGCTCTTGGTACAGCAAAGTTAACTAGATACCCAATTAAAACTGCCATAACACTGTTTAGAAATTTAGGTTTGTAGCCCATGGGTTCTAAAACAAATAACCACCTGTAAGCTCTAGATAAGTGACTTAAAACACCAAAGAAAAGGCCAAGGAATATCCAGCTATACTTGGCTTTTTTAAAGTATGTACCAAGTGTTTCTACTGAAATGTCTGAAAGAGAATACCAAACTAAAAAACCTCCCAACAAGAGAGGTAAAGTTATTTTTAAAATTTTTTTGATATTCAAAATTAAGTAAGTGTATTGTCTTTTTCGTTAGGAAAAACTAATGATGGTTTAAAGGTTTTGGCTTCTTCAAAATCCATAAAACCGTACACAATTAAAATTAAAACATCGCCAACAGCAACTCTTCTTGCTGCTGCACCATTCAATGTAATTTCTCCACTTCCTCTTGGTCCTGGAATTGCATAAGTTTCTAAACGTTCGCCATTATTGTTGTTTACAATTTGAACGCGTTCTCCTTCTATAATGTTGGCTGCATCCATTAAATCTTCATCTATGGTAATGCTTCCTATATAATTTAAATCTGCACCTGTAACTTTTACACGGTGGATTTTAGATTTTACTACTTGTACTAACATGCTGCAAAAATAGGGATTTTTTGATTACTATTTTTTTAAACGAATGTTATCTATCAATCTAATTTTTCCTGCAAATACCGCAATAAAAGCGCGATATTTTTTGCCAGATTCTTTTATTTCTGCTGTTTCTAGTGTTTTTTCTTCAGCAATGGTAAAGTACTCTAACTCCAATAAAGGTTGTTTTTTAAACTGATCTTTTACCCATTCATTAATTTCAGTTACATTTTTTGTGCCAAATTTTTTCTTTACTTTTTTTAAAGTTTTGTAAATAAAGGGTGCCACTTCTCTTTGTTCTTTAGACATACGAATATTTCTAGAACTCATTGCCAAACCATCTTCGTCTCTATAAATAGGGCAACCTTTTATTTTTACAGGAAGCCTATTTTTTTTCACCATTTTTTTTATGATTTGTAATTGCTGAAAATCTTTTTGACCAAAATAAGCCTTATTTGGTTGTACAATTTCAAAAAAAGTTTTAACTATAGTTGCCACACCATTAAAATGGCCATCTCTAAATTTTCCTTCCATTTGGTTTTCTAAACCATCAAAACTAAATGTTTCTGAAACAATATTTTCTGCATAAATTTCTTCTACGGAAGGCGTAAAAACAATATCGCAAGAAACAGTTTTTAACAATTTAATATCTTTTTCTAATGTTTTTGGGTATTTTTTTAAATCTTCTACATTATCAAATTGCGTCGGATTTACAAAAATACTTACCACAACAATATCATTTTTCTTTTTTGCAGTAGATATTAAAGACAAATGCCCCTTGTGTAAAGCACCCATTGTTGGTACAAAGCCAATAGATCTATTGTTGGCTTTATGCGTTAAAATACAGTTTATTAAGTCTTTCTTTGTGGAAAAAATATGCATCTTTAAGTTGTTGAAAATGTGTGCAAACTTACCATTTTAACACGATATTTGCATATTAATTTGTATTTTTGCAAATCTCACAAAAGAGTTTGATTTAATGAAGGACAAGAGAATACTATTTGTTTCGTCTGAAGTAGTGCCTTACTTACCAGAAACAGAACTATCGTCAACTGCATTTAATGCAGCAAAAAATGCACATTCTAAAGGAGTACAAACCAGAATTTTTATGCCACGTTTTGGTGTTATTAATGAAAGAAGACATCAGTTACATGAAGTGATTCGTTTATCTGGAATGAACCTTGTTGTAAATGATATGGATATGCCATTGATTATAAAAGTGGCTTCTATACCAAAAGAAAGAATGCAAGTTTATTTTATTGACAACGAAGAATATTTTAAAAGAAAAGCCGTTTTTACAGATGAAGACGATACTCTTTTTGAAGATAATGATGAACGTGCAATTTTCTTTGCAAAAGGCGTTATAGAAACTGTTAAAAAATTAAATTGGGCACCAGATATCATTCATGTTCATGGCTGGATGGCATCATTACTTCCACTTTATTTAAAAGAATTTTATAATGAAGAGCCTCTTTTTACAGAAAGTAAAATAGTAACTTCTATATATAATAAAGGTTTTGAAGGGAATTTAAATGAAGCCTTGGCAGATAAAGTTAAGTTCGATTTAAATGAAACAGAAAAAATATCAACAATAAAAATACCTAACCATACTAATATATTAAAAAGTGCCATAGAAAATTCTGATGCAATTATTTATGGTAGTGAAGATGTTTCTGAAGAACTAACTTCTTTTGTAGAAGAAAAAGAAATACCTGTTTTAGGGTTTCAAGAAGAAAATCTAAAAGAAAATTATTTAAATTTTTATGCTGACTTAGTGTCGGAAAATTAATTGGTTTATAGTGAAAAAAATTCTTAGAAAAAGCGCCTATTTAGGTGTATTAGTATTTGTTTTATCTGTTGTTATTTCTTGCGAAGAAGACTTTACAGATATTAAAAGCGGAGTAGTAAGTAATACAAAATTTCTTACCAAAGATACCATATTAGATGTTGTAGTTTCTAACGCAACTATAGAGAATGTTAGAGCAGATGGTTTGGCATTAACGTCATCGCCATTTTTTGGTTTTCAAGGGCAATATTTGTTAGGTACTTATATTAACGATGATTTTGAAAATATAGAAGCTTCTATCATTTCACAAGTTTTAATTAACACTAGCTTAGAGGTATCAACCTATAGCAACCCAGATAATTTAAGCTTTGAGACCTCTATAGACACAGCTTTTTTAAGGTTGCCTTATTATGCAACTTTAGAGTCTAATACAGATAGACCTGTGTATACATTAGATTCTATTGTAGGTAATAAAGAGTTGCCATTTACTTTAAATGTTTACGAATTAGAAACTTATTTAAACCGGTTAAATCCTGCTGATCCTACAAAAACCAATGTATTTCTCTCTGATGCAGATTATGCTTTAAAATCTACAACTTTAACAGAGGTTGCTGATATGGATTTTACTCCATCTCCAAACGATACTGCAGTTGTTATAAAAAGAAGAAATAGTATAGGAGAGTTGTTTGATACAGATACTATAAAATACACTTCTGGAGCAAATTCTGAGTTACCTTTACCTATGGCAATTATTCCTTTAAAAAAGAGTTTTGCTAAACAAATATTTGTAGATAATTACGATTCTCCCAATTTTGAGTCTCAACAATCATTTAATGATTATTTTAGAGGTATAAAAATAGAGGCGAAAGAAAAAAACCATGCTTCTGGAGAAAAAGGAGGCGCTTTAATCTCTTTTAATTTAAGAAACTCAAATGTACAAGCATCTACATCATCAATAGAAGTTTATTATACAAATACATACTTTAAAGCGAACAGTACAGAAATAGATACTGTAATAAAAGTAAATCATACTTTTCAATTAGGTGGTATAGCAAATAATAAATTTAATATGACCAACAGAACCTATCCTGTAACTAACGAAGTTAGATTGCAAGGAGCTGCAGGTTCAGAAGCAAGTGTAGAAATTTTAAACACTACTCAGTTAAACGAATTAAAAAATAAAAACTGGTTAGTAAATGATGCATCATTAACCTTTTATGTAAATAAAGACATAGATACAACTGCAGCACCAAGCAGACTGTATTTATATAAAAGAGGTATGGATAGTAATGGAAATCCAGTACAAAGCCATATTAAAGATGTTTTAACAGAAACTCCATTTTTTGGTGGTGATTTAGTAAGAGAAAACGGAACGATAGATCGATATAACTTTAGAATAACTGACTATGTATCAGATTTATTAAGTGGAGAAACTACTTACAACCCTCCTTTAAGACTTAGAGTTTTTAATACCTCAGATACACAGATAAACGATACGATTTATAGAAACTATAGTTGGAATCCAAAAGCAGTGTCTATTTTAAATGGAGACAAAGCTGCGAATGGAGAAACAAGAAGAGCCAAATTAAAAATTTCTTACACAGAACAATAATTAAAAAAACCATCAATCATAATTAATTAACCAAAACTTTAAAAAGAACTAATATGTGTGGAATTACAGGTTACATAGGTTTTAGAGATGCATACCCAATTGTTATTAATGGGTTAAAAAGACTTGAATATAGAGGGTATGATAGTGCTGGGATAATGATGTATGATGGAAGTGATATACATTTATCTAAAACTAAAGGAAAAGTTTCTGACTTAGAGGTTATCACAAATAAAGAAGAAGAAAGAAAGGTAGGTAAAATTGGAATGGGCCATACACGCTGGGCAACACATGGAGTACCAAATGATGTAAATTCTCATCCTCATTTTTCTGAATCTAATGATTTGGTAATTGTACACAATGGGATTATTGAAAATTACGATACGTTAAAAAAAGAATTAATATCTAGAGGATATACATTTAAAAGTGACACAGATACAGAGGTACTTGTAAATTTAATAGAAGAAGTAAAAAAACAAGAAAAATGTAAATTAGGGCAAGCAGTTCAGCTAGCTTTAAACAACGTAATAGGTGCTTATGCAATTGCTGTTTTTGATAAAACAAAAC
Organism: Polaribacter sp.; assembly: GCF_965656025.1. GTDB lineage: Bacteria > Bacteroidota > Bacteroidia > Flavobacteriales > Flavobacteriaceae > Polaribacter. The sequence continues at coordinate 21,405 of NZ_CBFHJT010000019.1, read as the reverse complement.
CAAACGAATTAGTTGTTGCAAGATTAGGAAGTCCTATTGCAATTGGTGTTGGAGAAAATAATAAGGAATTTTTTGTAGCCTCTGATGCATCACCATTTATAGAGTTTACCAAAGAAGCTATTTATTTAGAAGATGAAGAAATGGCCATTATCAAATTAGATAAAGGTATTAAGGTTAGAAAAATAAAAGACGACACTTTAGTAGATGCAAAAATACAAGAACTACAAATTAGTTTAGAGCAAATAGAAAAAGGTGGTTATGACCACTTTATGTTGAAAGAAATTCATGAGCAACCAAAAGCAATTGTAGATACTTACAGAGGAAGAATGTTGCCAGAAGAAGGCATTATTAAAATGTCTGGTATTGATGACCATCTTCAGAAGTTTTTAAATGCAGATAGAATTATAGTTATAGCTTGTGGTACTTCTTGGCATGCAGGCTTGGTTGGAGAGTATCTTATAGAAGATATGGCGCGTATACCTGTAGAAGTAGAATACGCATCAGAATTTAGATACAGAAACCCAATTATTACACCTAAAGATGTTGTAATTGCAATTTCTCAATCAGGAGAAACTGCAGACACTTTAGCTGCTATTAAATTAGCAAAGTCTAAAGGCGCATTTGTTTTCGGAATTTGTAATGTTGTTGGTTCGTCTATAGCAAGAGAAACGCATGCAGGTGCTTATACACATGCAGGGCCAGAAATTGGTGTTGCATCTACCAAAGCATTTACGACTCAAATTACTGTTTTGTCGTTAATTTCTTTAAAATTAGCAAAGTCAAAAGGTACTTTATCTGATTCTGCTTTTAGAATGTATTTGCAAAAAATGCAGTTAGTTCCTAAAAAAATAGAAGCACTTTTAAGTATAGATGATAAAGTAAAAGAAATTGCTTCAGTATATAAAAATGCAAAAAACTGTTTATATTTAGGTAGAGGATTTAATTTTCCAGTAGCTTTAGAAGGAGCCTTGAAATTAAAAGAAATTTCTTACATACATGCAGAAGGTTATCCTGCTGCAGAAATGAAACATGGGCCTATTGCTCTAATAGATGAAAACATGCCAATATTTGTAATTGCTACAAATAAAGGACATTATGAAAAAGTGGTAAGTAACATACAAGAAATAAAATCTAGAGCAGGTAAAATTATTGCTATTGTTACTGAAGGAGATACCCAAGTTAAAGAAATTGCAGATCATGTAATAGAAATACCAGAAACAGAAGAAGCTCTAACCCCGCTGTTAACCACAATACCTTTACAGTTGTTATCTTATCATATAGCTGTAATGTTAGGTAAAAACGTAGATCAACCTAGAAATTTAGCGAAATCAGTTACCGTAGAATAATAAATAAAAAACCAGCTTAAAAGCTGGTTTTTTATTTATTCTTGAACTAAAAAAGTAATGGGTAAACTGTAACTAACAGCTACTGGTTTTTCTCTTTGTTTACCTGGAGTCATTTTTGGTAAAGAACTTATAATTTGTTTTACTTTGGTTTCTAAAACAGGATGTGGTGCTCTTGCTTTTACATCTACAACGTTTCCTTTTTTATCTATCCTAAACACAACATATAAACGTTTTTTACCACTTGTTAGTCCTAATTCTTGAGATATGTTAGGGTCAAAATTTTTACCAAAAAACTTTGTTATTTTCTTTGTAAAACAATCTCTTAATTGCTTATTGTTTCCTTTACAACCAGGATAAACAGGTACACTTTCTATCATTATAAAAGGAATGTCCTCTTCAATCTCTTCAGTTTCTTCAATTTCTACAATGTCTCTAATTTCTACAACTACAGCATCAGTTTCATCAGTTTCGGTAGATTCAATAACAGTTTCTTCTACTTTTAACTCGTCTTCTACAATCTTTATTTTTTCTACAACTGGTGGTGATTGTTTTGGTGGAGGTGCAGTTTTAATTTGTACAATAGGGATGTCTTCCTTCATGTCTTCTGTCATGGTAAACTCTCCTAAACTTTGTAGATCGTTATTATCATAAGTTTTATGCTCTACCAAACTGTAAATAATAAAGAGTGTAAGTACCAAACCTAGCTCGAAAAAAATCTTGCTAAAGTTCTCCATCTGAAACTTTGGGTTTTTTTTAATTTGCATGATATACGTTTTATAGTTTCTAAAAAAATTAAACTATTTAAAAATAGTCTTGTCAATATCTTTAT
>NZ_CBFHJT010000019.1:17779-19131 GCF_965656025.1 Polaribacter sp. | reverse complement strand
TTTTAATTTGCATGATATACGTTTTATAGTTTCTAAAAAAATTAAACTATTTAAAAATAGTCTTGTCAATATCTTTATAGGATTTTCTAATTTTAATCAAATAAAGATTTTTAGGACACTATAAAAGTAAGAGGAACTATAGACTTAAAATATGACTTTCATCATACTTTATCATGCACTTTGGTATGGATATTATTGTTCCATAAAGTTAAAATATCTGTAGCAACACTGGCACCACTTCCTGCTGCAATTGCAAATTGACTGCGCCAACCAGCAATAGTACCACAACAATACAATCCATTTTTAATCAAATGGTTTTGATTTTGTAATTGTATTCTATCTTTTTTTATGTTAGCTTTTTTATGTGGAATAACATATTCTTCTAAACCATTAATGGTAAAAGGCTTGGAGTAATTGAGTGCAATTATAACTATGGTAGAGAAATAAGTGTTTTTGTTAGTAATAACTTTGTACCCAGTATCTAAATCTTCTACAGTTAATACTTTCTCATTTTCTATTTGAGAAACATGAGGATATAATTCACTCAGCTGTGTTTTACCCTCTATTAAAATATCACTTCCTAATTTTTTAGGATTTAACCCTAAAACATTATTAAAGAGTGCATTTTGTAAGTGAGATGCTTTTTGATGCATGAATATTCCGATATTTTTATCGGCAGCAAAAGCTTTTTCTTTTGCAGAGCCTAATACCAAGGCACACTGCATTCCAGAGACTCCACCACCAACAATTAACACATCAAAATTCATACTAAAACAACATTTTTATATTCGCAGCAAATAATTTTACTGCTATAGCTAGTAAAATTACACCAAAAACTTTTCTAATTATTTGTATGCCAGTTGCCCCAATTAAACGTTCTATTTTAGACGATGTTTTTAAAACAATATAAATAACAATTACGTTTAAAAAAACAGCTACAATAATATTTTCTATGGCAAATTCTGCTCTTAAAGAAAGTAACGTTGTTAAACTACCAGGACCAGCAATTAAAGGGAAAGCTAATGGAAAAACAGTTGCTGTTATTGTGCCAGACTCTCCATCATCTTTATAAAGAGTGATGCCTAAAATCATTTCTAAAGCAATAAAAAATAAGATAAAAGAACCAGCTACTGCAAAAGAGTTTACATCTATACCAATTAAGTTTAATAAGCTTTTTCCTAAAAAAAGAAAAAACACCATAATAACACCTGCAATTATAGAAGCCTTTTCAGATTGAATATGCCCCACTTTTTTACGTAAATCTATAATAATAGGGATGTTTCCTATAATATCTATTACAGCAAACAAAACCATAAATGCAGTTAAAATTTGTTTTACATTAAATTCCATAT
>NZ_CBFHJT010000019.1:12050-17682 GCF_965656025.1 Polaribacter sp. | reverse complement strand
CTGGTGCACCTTTAGATAAAGAAGAAACCAAGATTTTAGAAAAAATATATCCGAAGGTAAAACCTTTTTTAAGAAAAGAAGGAATTGCAGTTATAGAAAAAGAAGGTACTTGGGTTACTAGTGAATGGGGAGAACTAGAAACTCCTTTAATTAACGGTGCAGATTGTGCTTACGTAATTTTTGATGAGAAAAAAACGGCACTATGTGGAATTGAAGAAGCTTATAATCAAGGAGAGATTGACTGGAAAAAGCCTGTTTCTTGTCATTTATATCCTGTACGAGTTAAAGATTATAGTGAGTTTGCTGCAGTAAACTACCACAAATGGGAAATTTGTGATGATGCGTGTTCTTTGGGTAAAGAGCTACAAGTGCCCATTTATAAGTTTGTAAAACAAGCTTTAATTCGAAAATTTGGTGAAGATTGGTATACCGAATTAGAAAAAGTTGCAGAAAATTATTCCAGATAAATAGTTATAAGTTTAGTTAAGAGCTTTTTTTCTTGTAAAATAATAAGCTGTGGCAATAATTATTAAAGCTAATATAATAGTTATGTAATAATTATAGGAAGTCTCAAATACTGGTGCATCATTACCATACACCACAAAACCAGCCCAAAAATAAGGAGCAGAAAGTTTGCTGTTAGCATATTTGGCTTTGTAGCTCAATTTAGCATTTCTTAAAGCTTCGGATTTTGTTTGTCCGTTTTTTAAATTTTGATAAAAGAAAATCATTATTTGCTCTGTAGCCATATCAGGAACTTGCCATAAACTAGCGACTGTGGTTGGTACACCTGCAAAAGTAAAAGCTCTTTGAAAAGACTCTAAGTTTCCATTTTTTTCTAAACCAGCACCTGTATTACAGGCACTTAAAATGGCCAATTCTGCATTTAAACTTAGCCCATATAACTCCTCTAAATACAAGTGGTCGTCTTCTTTTTCTAAGTTGTTATTAAATAATAATCTACTGAGTTCTGGGTAATCTTCATTTACTTCTGCATGCATGGCTAAATGTAAAATTTTACCCTTACTTGCAGTTTTAATAAATGCAGATTTTGTTAAACTTCCTTCATTAAAGAGTTTAGAAGAAAACAATTTACTAATGTTTTTAGCCTCATTACTTGCGCCTTTTAAAAACGAAGGTTTATTTCTAACTCCAGATTGTTGGGTTGAGTTTGCGTAAATAGGTGCATAAATATGTATTTCTACTGTAGGACTCGTTTTTGGACCATTATGATTTATAAAACCTAAATTAGAAGTATAACTTATGTTGTAAATTTCAGTTGCAAATTTATTTTTGATTTGTAAAACCTCAAAAGGAAGTTTAAACAATATACCATCTGGATTAATAATTAAATGTTGTGTTTTATTTTCTAAATTAGGAATTAAAAGTTCTCCTAATTGAATACCAAGATTAGTACTGTTTTTTCTGTTACGCGTATTATTGATAAAGTTTTTCAGTTTTTGCTCCTCATTTTTTGTCCATGGAACCAAATGAACCTTAAAATTAGATTTAGAAATTTGATAAATAGCAATTTCATTTTCTAACAAAATATATTTTAAAATTACCTCTTTAGAGGTTAATTCTTTTTGAAGTTTTTCGATAGAAAATTCAAAATTACTCAGTAGCTCTAATTGAGGAAACTGTTTTTGCTTATAAGAATTATGTTTTTCAATTAATCTTTGAACAGAGTCTCTTTGAGGAATATTCTTTGTAATTTTTGCTTTACTAAGTAAAGAAGCCAATGCAGCATTTCGTTGTTTTACAGAATCTAATTCTGGCAATACGTTTGTATATCTGCTCTCATAAAACTTTTTCCAGGCTAATTGATTTTTAAGAATTTCAAAGGTATTTAAAATTGATTTTTGGGATCTATAATTATCAATAGAACCCATTTTTTTTGCATTTAAAATCCCTTTAATAATTTTTCGAAGTTGTTTGTTTTGTTTTTTATTAAAGTTGATGTTCAAATAGCTATTTTCAAATTGATGTAAAGCCAAATAATAGAGTTTGCCAATTTTCTTTTGAACAAGCGAATCTGTTTGATAATACTTATTTAATTCTTCATTAATTCTTAGTAATAAACGAGTATGATTATAGCTTTTACTCGGTTTAAAGTTTGTGTAATATGTTGCCAAAGAATCGCCACCTTGATGAATTTTTTGAATAGATTTGTCAAAGTAAATTAGAGCACTATCTTTTTGATTTTTCTTAGCTTTTATCAACGCCTTTTGAGCGTAAAAAAAAGGAAGTCTGCCATCAGTTTTAGAAATACCTCGAAACAAATCAGTCATAACACTGTCTGCTTTTTCTACTAAATTTCCTTTCGTAAATCCTTTTGCAATGTTGTATTTAATGGCCCAAAGAGTTCCTGGATAATTTTTATTTTCAACTAAATCATGAGTCTTAAATAAATATTTTAGCCCTAATTGAATATCTTTTTCTGTAGTTAAAGAATCGGGTTTATGAGAAATAAACCAGTCTCCAATATGGTTTAATGCAGTGCTATAATAAATCTTTTCCTCTTCATGAAAATTTGGTTTATTATGCACTTTCTCTAAATCATTCATCGTATTTATCATAGATAAACTATCATTAGAGGTTTTAGACAATTTCCAGAGCATATATATTTTTCGGTACTTTAAAATAACGCCCATTCTATGGTGATTTCCATTCAGTTGCCAAGTGTTGTTGTCTATGTAAGTTTTGTTTTTTGCATACACATTTTCTGCTAATCGCATGTATTGTTTTGCTAATTCAAAGTTTCCGAAGTAAGCGTTGTTATTTGATAATAATAAATATGCACCCATTAGAAAACCTTTATTTGGGTTTTGCAATTTCTCTAATAATTTAAGTGATTTGGTAATGCTTTTGTAGCTTTTCATATAATCTCTTAAATTACTTTCTGAAAACGCTTTACTATTGTATAAAGTTGATTTTAAACTATCTCCTACTTGAGAATTAGGGCAATAAGATATTGCTTTATTTAATAAAGATAGATTATTAATACTTTTCCTTTTTTCATGTACTGCATTGTATTTATAAAGATAAAGTTTGGCATATAACAAACTATCTGTAGAATCTATAGCTTTTAATTTTTTTAGAGTTTTTTCAGATAATGAAATAACACTATCTGTATTTTTTAAGCGATAGTAATCTTCAAAATGTTGAAAAATGTCATCTGATTTTTCTGATTGAGCAAATGAGGAATATGAGTTGAAACCCAAATAAATGAATAGAAAGCAAAAAAGTATTTTTGATTTTAAGTTCATTTTATTTGTTTTTATTTCAAGGAAAAGATTATTTCAATAAATTGATTAGTTCTTTAACCTCATCATTTTTAAAAATGTTTTTGTCTTTTAGTTTTTGCAAATAGTTTAAAGCAGTATCAGTATCATTTAATTTAATAGAAATTAATGCCAAGTACCAAAGACTTTCCTGTCTCCATTCTTTATTTTTTTGAGTTTTTGAAAAAAGATTTTTTGCTTTTTCAAACGCATTTAATTGTAAGTATGTATTTGCTTTGTAAAAATTTAAAGTAGCAACATCAATGGAGTCTTGAGGTGTAAATAGATTAAATTTTTCAAGTGCTTTTTTGTATTCAGCTTGCTCATATAAACTAAAAACTTCAACCTTTTTAGTCAGTTTTACTCTGTCACGAACAATGGGTTCTACAACATTTTCGTAAGGAGATATGTAATTGGCATATAATTCATCATTAGTCAAAGATTGATTTGATAAGACAAAATAGCAACCAAAACCAATAAGCATAACAACAGATGCAGCAATACGCCAATTGAATTTCTTTTTTGAAGCTTGTAATGAAGTTTCAACAGTGCTTAAATAGGCTTTCTGAAGTTTACGTTCTTCAGCAATAATTGCTTTTTTTAGATGTTTGTCAAACGCTTTATCTTTCATGAGTTACTTGTTAATCTTTTCTCTTAATTGTTTAATACATCTAGATTTTTGACTCTTTACCACATTTTTATCTTTATAGTTTAATTTTTCAGAAATCTCATCAATGGTATAACCTCTATAATAAAAAAGTATTAAAACTTCTTTGCACTTTTTGCCCAAAGAAGTAAAACCTTTTCGTAATAAACGTTCTAATTTATTGGGTGCTTCTCCCAAAAAATCTTCGGCAATAGTTTTATAATTATAAGTCTCTTTTTCTAAAGGAAAATCCAACACTCTTTTTTGATTTTTTCTTGCTTTTTCAAACAATAAATACTTGCCAATACCAAATAAATAGGTTTTAACAGTGCATTTTAAATTGTCTAATTCTCCATGCAACGCTTTTTCAGATAAAGCTATAATTGCATCTTGATAAGCATCTAGAATATCATTTTCAGAAACTTTAAATTTTCTGGCAAAGTTTATAAAAGAATTTCTGTTTTCTGTATACAACATTTTAAGCGCTTTTTTATCTGCTTGTTTTAAAAGTAAGATCAGTTGATGTTCGCTCATTAATGTTTTAAAAGGTAGAAGGTTAACAAAAAAATAAAAATAAATAAAAAAATGTTAACCTTTTGGTTTTAAAATCACTAAAAAGAAAAACTTTAAATATGAAACTAAAAACTAACTACAAATTTTTTGCCTCATTTCTAATTTTATCAATCTTTTTTGCAACTCCGGTAAATGCTCAGTTTTGGAAAAAACTAAAAAAGAAAGCTCAAGAAAAAATATCGAAAGCAGAAGATAAACTATTAGATAAATTTGATAAAAAAACAGATAAGGTTATTGATAGCACTTTAAATGGTAAGAAAAAAAATAAAAAAATAAAAGAATCTGCTAAAGAAAACAAAAAAATTGAAACGGGTAAAAGAAGTAAATCTTACGGTTCATCTTCAATTATGCACTCTATTTTATATGGAGCTATAAATATAAACGACCTTTCTAAAACAAAAGTAGAAAAGACAGGTAAAAAAGTTAGTATTATAGGTTATTGGGGCACTTTTGGGGTTGATGTTCATGATGGATATATTATTAATCTTAAAAATGTAGATAATATTGATAACCTACAAAATAAAACGTTTAAAATACCAGAAGAAGCCAGTTTACAGTTAGATTATGATGCATTGGTAAAAGGACAGTATAATTTTGATCAAAAGGTTCGTGCACCACAACAAGGTGTAAAATTTAGCAGTGGTACAGTAACAATTACCTTTAATAAAGAACAAAATATATCTATTAATTTTTCTGGAAAAGCTAAATTGAAAAATCATAAGAATGACAATAAAGATTTAGCGTTCGGAGAAGGAGATACACCAGCTACCATAAGTGGTATGATAAATACAACTGAACCAAAATACACCATAACAAGAGAAAGAAAAGAGAAGCAAAAAAATACAATAGATAACCTTTCTGAAGAAGAAAAAATGGAAATGTTTAAAAAAGCAATTCCCACAGTCAATATTCCATCAACCTTTAGTTTTAACAAAGTTATTAAAGTAAAAATGACCGATGAAAGAGGAGATTCACAAACAGTAGATTTTTTAACAGGTAGTTATCCAGATATTTATGGAATGTCTGTAACAGGCGAACAAATGGGAGGTCAAGAAATGTTAATTGTAAACACGCCAAAAGCATCTACAATGTTTATGAATATGGCTGGTATGAAAATAAAAAAATCTAC
>NZ_CBFHJT010000019.1:0-11953 GCF_965656025.1 Polaribacter sp. | reverse complement strand
TAGTAAAATACCAGATGATGGCGATTTTGGCTACAAAAAAACAGGAAAAACAAAAACCATAATTGGTTATTTGTGTGAAGAAGTGAAGGTAGATTATAACTATACAAACCAAAAAGGAAGTGTTTCTTTCTGGATCTCTAAAGATTTCCCTGTTCAAAACAAAGCGTTACCAATGTTGGGTATGAAAATGAATAATCCTAATTTTTCTGGTTTTGTTTTAGAGATGGATACGCTACAAAATGGAAAAAAATTTAAAATAGAAGTTACTGGTATTTCAGATAAAAAAACCTCAATTAATACTAACGAGTATAAAAAAATGGGATTCTAAAAAAGAAATAACTATGAAAAAGATACTAATACATACCCTTATACTTTTTGTTTTTACCTCTTGTTTTGGAGATAAGAAATCAGGAATTACCACAAATTTTAATGATACTTCTTTCGAAAATAAAAGTTTTCAAACAAAAGTTACACTTTCAGAAATTCCTTCACCTTGTAGTCTAATCAATAAAAATCAATTGGCAGAATTATATAATGTTGCTGATGAAAACATCATAATAATTAAAGGTAATATTAAAAACAAACAATGTTCTTTTGGAGTAAAAATATCTGAAGATAAATTTGGCTATTTAACTGGCGGCATTAATTTTTACGAAGACAAAGACAAATTAGCAGATGGTGCTACTTGGATAGAAAGCTGGCAAATACAAAAAGGAGTTTCTAAAAGTGCAGAATGGATTCCTAATTACGGAAAAGCCGCTCTTTGGATTGGTAAAAAAAGAGAATTACGCGTAAAATTAAAAGATTACACCATGTCTTTATACATTCCGGGTTCTCCGTTTAACAAACAAGAATTGGCGTATAAAAGAGACTATAAAAAAATAGCGTTAGCAATTGTAAAACAAATTGACTTTTTAAACTAAAAAATTATGAAAACAAAATTACATTTTATCCTTTTTATTCTCTTTGCTCAAGCTTCATTTGGGCAATTCATTACAACTTGGGAAACAACTAGAACAGATCAAAATATTATTATTCCTACCAACTCAGATTTTACTTATAATTATAATGTAAGTTGGGGAGATGGAACTACTTCCAATAATCAAACAGGAGATGCCAATCATACCTATGCAGAAAAAGGAACTTACACTGTAAGTATTACAGGAACTTTTCCTGCAATATATTTTTATCGTGAAATTTTTAATTCAACGTTTGATAATAATAAAAAAAACATAAAAACAATAGAAAGTTGGGGAAATAACCAATGGAAAAGCATGAGAAGAGCTTTTAGAGGATGTGATTTGTTAACTATAAATGCAACAGATAATCCTAATTTAACCAATGTTAGCGATATGTTGCAAATGTTTTACAATGCGAGTAAAGTTAACCCAAATACTAGTAATTGGAATGTAAGTAATGTTACCAATATGAAAGCAATGTTCTATGGCGCAAAAGATTTTAACCAAGATGTTAGTAATTGGGATGTAAGCAATGTTACAGATATGGGTTTTATGTTTTACAATGCCATAAATTTTAATCAAAACATAAGCAATTGGAACGTTAGTAAAGTAACAAAAATGGACTTAATGTTTGAATTGGCTGTGTCTTTTAACCAAGATATTAGCAATTGGGATGTTAGTAGTGTTACAGATACAAATAGAATGTTTAGAAATGCTACAAACTTTAATCAAAATCTTGGAATTTGGAATATTAGTAATGTTTTAGATATGAATAAAATGTTTCAATTTTCTGGTTTAACAACTAATAACTATGATGCAATTTTAACTGGCTGGTCTTCACAAAACGTAAAACAAAATGTTACATTAGGAGCAGAAGGCATAAATTATTGTAACGCAGAAAATGCAAGAGCTGTTTTAATTGATGCTCCAAATAATTGGACAATAAATGATGGAGGAAAAGGTACTGATTGTTCTTCTGCAGAAACTACATCAATACCAGATTCTAACTTCGAGCAATATTTAATAGACGAAAATATAGATTCTGATGCAACCATAAACGGGCAAGTATTAACTGCGGATATAGAAAATATTGATGCGCTAATTTTACCAAACAAAAACATTGCTAATTTAGTAGGTATTCAAGATTTTACCAATTTAGTTGAATTAAATGCAGCTAACAACCAAATTTCTAATATTAATTTAAACAAAAACTTATTATTAGAAAAATTATTTATGGCTAACAACCAACTTACTGATGTTAATTTATCAAAAAATATAGCTTTAAAAAACGTTGATGTTGGCGAAAATCAACTTACAGAAATAGATGTTCATTTGCTTATAAATTTAGAGAGTTTGTCTATTTATAAAAATCAAATTACAGAGATAAATATCCTTTCTAACCAAAATTTACAGGCATTAATTTGTAATAATAACTTAATAACAACAATTGATACCAGAGAAAATAATCAATTGTCTTGGATTAATGCAGAAAACAATAGTTTAGAAAACTTAATGCTTAAAAATGGTAATAATTCTCAAATGATAGGATCGTTATTTAACACAGAGAATAACCCAAATTTAACTTGTATAGAAGTAGATGATGTAAATTACAGCAGCACAAATTGGACTCAAATAGATGCAACAGCCAATTTTTCTACAGATTGTGCACCTGCAAACGACGAATGTACTTTCGCAATTCCATTAACTTTGGGGCAGCAAACCCCTGGTGATATTAATAGCGGTACTTTTACAAATGCTACAGATTGTGTTGCAGGCCCAATAATTGCAGATGTTTGGTTTACGATAACTGTACCAGAAACTAGAGAGTTTAGTATAGAAGGTTCAGGTTTTGGTGGCCTTTTAAAATTTGCATTATATGATTCTTGTACAAGTGCATCTGCTATAAGTTGTGGGTTAAATATCTCTTTAACCAACCAAACACCAGGCACTGTTTATTATTTAAAAGTTTGGATGGAACAAACGAACACCTCTAGTAAAACTCTCAATTCAGATGCAGGAACATTTACAATTAAAGCAAACGAATCTAGTGTATTATCTGTGAATAATATTTCTGAATCAGATAATGATTTAGTCCTATTTCCAAACCCAGCAAGTACAGCATTTACTATTTCCTCTGCAAGTTCTAAAATTCAAAATATAGAAATATATAATCTTTTAGGAGAAAAAGTTTTTAATCAAAAAGCGAAAAACACATCAAAAGTAGCCATTAGCACTTTAAGTTTTTCTAGAGGGATTTATTTAATTAAAATACAATCAGACACTGCAATTACTTCTAGAAAATTAGTAATTAAATAAGTTTTTGTAGAAATATTTTATAAGCTTAACACAAAGCATCAACAAAAGTTGGTGCTTTTTTTATGTACCAATTTCTTCTATAAAACTCTTGTTAGCATTGTTTTTTAAACTTTTATGAAATCTAAGGTTATCCAAATAAAGTAAAACACTAAAAATGAGTACTAAAGATAAAATGGAGATTCTAATTTTAAAAAAATGAGACTCTAAATTAGTTTTATACCAGCTTTCTATCAACAAATAAAAACCAGCAAAAGAAACTATAAATAAAAATATAGAAAAAAACAAATCTCCAATTCTTAAAAACTTATAATAAGAGATTTCTATATCGGTACTATTTTTAAATTTTTTAGTATTAAAAATTAAACTTACTAATGCAAAAAAGGTAACAAATATGGGTATAAAAAGAGAAATGTCTTTTTTTAACTTTAACAAAAAACTTCCATTTTTAAACTCAGTATATAATGTATAGCAACCCGCTAAAAACACACAACTAATTAGGCAAAACAGTAAAATTCTATACAAAATTTTCACACCCTAAAAGTACTTAATTTTATAGGTATTAGAAAAACTATTTTTTTATGGCACGAACTTTGTTTTAACAAAGTCTTAACATTAAAACTTTCTAATTATGAAAAACCTAAAAAAACTACCAACCAAACAATTAGAAAAGTTCTCTAACATTTTTACCCAGTTAGGACTTGTACTAGTGCTCTTTATTGTGTACGTAACTTTAGAGCACAAAACTCCTCAAAAAACTGTGGCTATTTTAAGCACAGAAAGTAAAATTCCCATTTTTATAGAACCCGATGAAACTATTGTGTTTCAAAAAGAGAAAAAAGTTGTTAATACTCCAAAAGTAGTACAACCCAAAGTATTTATACCAGAAGAAGTGGTAAAAGCAGAAAACCATGTACCAGAAACCATTATAGATACCAAAGATGAGGAACCCTTAATTGTAACACCAGACGAATTGGTAACGATAGATATCCCAGAAGATGATGATTCTTTTGTAGATGATGTTCCTTTTATGATGATAGAAGATGCACCCGTTTTTAAAGGATGTGAAGGTTTATCTAAAAAAGAAAACAAACGCTGTTTTGATAAAAAAATGAAACAATTTGTACAACGAAATTTTGATGCAGAATTAGCCAACGAAATTGGTTTAAATGCAGGTAAATACAGAATACAAACGCAGTTTATTATAGATGATAAAGGAAACGTAATAGACATTCAAATTAGAGCGCCACACCAACGTTTAGAAAAAGAAACCAACAGATTAATCAATAAGCTACCCAAATTTACACCTGGTAAACAAAGAAACCAGCCTGTAAAAGTTAGGTATACGCTCCCCATTTCATTTAGTATACAATAAATTACAAAGCTCAACCATTTGGTTGAGCTTTTTTATACTTGCAATTTAGATTTTGTTACTTTTGTAAAATGAGAATCAGTCAATTTTTAGATGCAACTTATTTAAAAACAGCTACACAAGCCAAAATTTCTGAACAAGAAAATTTACAAAATGTAATAGCACTTGTAGAAGAAGCCATCACCTATCACTACAAGTTGGTTATGATTCGTGCCAAATATATACCCACTGTGAAAAAACGCTTATTAGATGCTAAATCGTATGTGTTAATAGGTACAGTTATTGGTTTTCATGAAGGTACTTATAGTTTATCAGATAAATTAGAAGAAGCACAAAAAGCCATAGATTTAGGTGCAGACGAGTTAGATTTTGTCATAAATTACCAAGCATTTAAAGAAGGAAAAATAAAACTTATTACAGAAGAAGTGACCCAAGGCACAAAACTTTGTCTAAAAAACAATAAGGTTGTAAAATGGATTATTGAAGTTGCAGCACTTACAAACAAAGAAATAATTGTAATTTCACAATTGATAAAGAAAATAGTTTTAGAAAATTTTGGAGAAGAAAATGCAAAAAAAGTATTTGTAAAATCGTCTACAGGTTTCTTTAAAACTGCAGATAATTTACCAAATGGAGCTACCTTAGAGAATATAAAGCTAATTTCAGAAAATGCGAAACCACTGCAAGTAAAAGCTGCTGGCGGTGTTAGAGATTACGAAACTGCTTTAAAAATGATTGCTTTAGGTGTAGATAGAATTGGTACATCATCATCAAAAGAAATAATTAACAAACAACCCAACACAAACCATAAAGATTACTAATTTTGAAAGACTTTTTTGCACATGAAACTGCTGTTATAGATGCAGATTGTACCATCGGAAAAGGCACAAAAATTTGGCATTTTAGCCATATTATGTCTCATGCAATTATAGGCGATAGCTGTAATATTGGTCAAAATGTGGTGGTGTCTCCAAAAGTAACTTTGGGCAAAAATGTAAAAGTGCAAAACAATGTTTCTATTTACACAGGTGTTATTTGTAAAGACGATGTTTTTCTGGGTCCTTCAATGGTGTTTACCAACGTAATTAATCCAAGAAGTGCTATCAAAAGACAAGATCAATATTTAGAAACTATTGTAGAAAAAGGCGCAAGTATCGGTGCAAATGCAACCATTGTTTGCGGCAATAATATTGGCGAATATGCTTTTGTTGGTGCAGGCGCTGTGGTTACTAAAGAAGTATTACCTTACGCTTTGGTGGTTGGCAATCCATCGAAACAAATTGGTTGGGTTAGTCAATATGGCCATAGATTAAATTTTAACGAGAATGGTATTGCAATTTGTAAAGAAAGCCATCAAAAATATCAACTAAAAAACAATACAGTTATAAAATTATAGGATGCTAAAAAAAAATATATTTCTAGTTTTATTATTTCCATCTCTCTTTTTTGCACAATCAGAAAGATACCCAGTTTACGATGTTTGTAAAGGATCAGACATTGCAGTTATAGAAGATTGCTTTTTTAGCACTACCAAAAAACATTTTTTTGCTGAGTTTAAAACTCCAGCAATTGTAGAAAACGAAAAATTTAAAGGCTTAGTAAATGTTTTATTTGCCGTTACAGAACAAGGAAGTTTTAAGGTGATTTATGTAAATACACCTTATAAAGAAATCGAAGCAGAAGTAAAAAGAGCTTTTAAAGTTTTTCCTAAAATTATACCAGCAAAGTTTGATAATAGAGATATAGAAATGCAGTTTCAGTTGCCTATTCAGTTTCCAATATCAAGCGCAAAAACGGAAACAGTTAGTTTAAACTTTAATAAAAAAGAAACAAAAAAGATAGATTTTTTAGCAACTGTAAAAAAAAGTAAGCTTGCAGATTCTATATTTTTAGAACACAATAGCCAGTTAAATATTCCTTTTACACATCAACGATATGTAGATTATGAGTTTGCTTTGCACAAAGCAAAAGGTACACACACAGCTTCTAAACCTTATGTTTACAACGAAATAAACAACTATTTAGATCTAACTGCTCAAAAAAAGCAGTTTTTAAAACCAGAAAAAACAACGTGGGTTGGTAACAAAATTTGGAACGAACATTTACTACAAGTAAAAAAGAAAGATTTTTGGTTTACACTAGATTTTCTGGTAGATGTACAACTAGGTAAAGACAATTCAGATGTGTCTTACACCTATAATAATTCTAGAATTTTAACTGCAAATGGTGCTTTAGGAGATAAGTTTTCTTTCTCTGCAACCGTTTATGAAAGTCAAGGTAGGTTTGCAGAGTATGTAAATAGTTATATTTCTAATACATCACCATTAACAAGACCCAAAAACTCAGAAGGTTTAGTTCCTGGAAGGGGCAAAGCAAAAGGGTTTAAAGAAGACAGTTTCGATTATCCAGTAGCAGAAGGTTATTTAGCTTTTCAACCCAATAAATTTATGCAATTTCAGTTTGGTAATGGTAGAAATTTTATAGGTGATGGTTACAGATCTTTTATACTTTCTGACGTTTCTGCACCCACTACGTATTTAAAAATGAAGGTAGATTTCTGGAAATTTCAATACACCAACGTTTGGATGTGGAATACTGAACCCTCAATATCATCTGCTTCTAATCCAAATGAACATGCTAGAAAATATATTGCAGCACATTATTTAAGTTTAAATGTATCAGATAAATTAAACATCGGTTTCTTTGAAACTGCTATTTCCTCAGGAGAAAATGGTTTTGATGCTGGTTTTTTAAATCCTGTAATGTTTTACAGGGCAGTAGAATTTAATAGAGGTGAAGATTCTGGAAATGCCATTATTGGTTTAACAGGAAAATACAAGTTAAATAATAACATATCTCTATACTCACAATTAATTGTTGATGAATTCTCTGTTGGTAATTTAGGTAATTTAGACGATTGGAGAAATAAATTTGCCTACCAAATTGGTGCAAAATATTTTGATGCTTTTGACTTAGATAATTTGTTTTTACAATTTGAATACAACTATGCAAGACCTTACACATTTGCACACAGATCACCCATTTTAAATTATGGTAATTACAGCCAACCCATGGCACATTTATGGGGTGCAAACTTTTATGAAGCCATTGCAATTGCTCGTTACAAAAAAGACAGGTGGTCTTTTAACGGAAAGCTAACTTTGGGTAAAAAAGGGTTCGATTTTGAAGATGAAGCAATTAGTTATGGTGGTAATATTTATCAATCGTACGATGATAGGTTTGGAGACATTGGTAATAAAATAGGCCAAGGAAATACTGCAAATATATTTATTGCAGATTTTAATGGTAACTATTTATTAAATCCTGCCAATAATTTAAGTCTTTTTGCAGGTTTTATGTATAGAAAATTCTCTGTAGATGTATCTACAAATGCTTTTCCAGCAGGAAATACGATGTGGTTTTCTGCAGGTATTAGAGCAGATTTGTTTAATTGGTATTTAGATTTTTAATTTTTTTTTTAATTTTAAGAAAATATGTTATAAATATGATTATATTTGTAACGTGATGCTTTTAAAGTATCACACTTTTTCTTTTTCATAGCAATTTTCCCACTCAATTTATTGAGTGGGTTTTTTCTTTTTGGTCTATACCTCTTTAGAAAATGTTAAAATTATAACTTTCTAAATGTTTTCATTAAAAGAATGCCAACAAAAGCACCTTAAAGGTATGGTAAATTCATAATTATCAAATATCTTTGCAAGCTAATTGTGGTAAAATGAATACAACAGTTATTTCAGACAAGAAAACATCTATGCAAACAGTTATTTCAGATTTTAAACAACTTACCAAAGTTGGTCTGTCATTAAGCGTTGTATTTTCTTCTATTGCAGGATATCTTTTAGCAGTAGAAACCGTTAATTATTACATTCTTTTTTTACTAGCTCTTGGTGGTTTTTTTATGGTAGGTGCCTCTAATGCATTCAATCAAATTATAGAAAAAGATACAGATGCTATTATGCAACGCACAAAAAATAGACCTTTACCAACAGGTAGAATGTCTGTAAATACGGCACTTTTTATAGCAATTACATTTACTATATTAGGTATTGCAATTTTATATAGCATTAATCCAAAATCTGCTTTATTTGGTGCCATATCCATATTTTTATACACAAGTGTATATACACCTTTAAAAGCAGTAACACCTTTAACCGTTTTTGTTGGGGCAATTCCAGGCGCTATACCTTTTATGTTAGGTTGGGTTGCAGCTACCAATAACTTTGGTATAGAAGCAGGTTTTTTATTTATGATTCAATTTTTCTGGCAGTTTCCACACTTTTGGGCAATAGGCTGGTTGCAATACGAAGAGTATAAAAAAGCAGGCTTTAACATGTTGCCAATGGGTAAAAAAGACAAAGGCGCTATCAAACAAATAATATTTTACACCATTGTAATGATATTGGTATCAATAGCACCTGTTTTAAAAGTTTCTGGAGATTTTTATATATATCCAGCAACAGCAATAATAGTTGCTTTTTTAGGACTAGTAATGTTGCATTATGGTATAAAATTATATAAGACTGAACAAAATATAGACGCAAGAAAATTGATGTTGTCTAGTGTTTTATACATAACTGTTGTACAAGTTATTTATGTAGTAGATAAATTTTTACATTAAAAAAATCAAGATGGAAGAACAAGCATTACAACAAGAACTAACAGTGGCCAGAAGAAAATCTGCAAAACCTATGTTGTGGGTTTCTATGATAAGTATGGTTATGTTTTTTGCAGGCTTAACAAGTGCCTATGTAATTAGCATGAAAAGAGACGATTGGGTAACTTTTGATTTACCAGACGCATTTTACATAAGTACTGCGCTTATTGTTTTAAGCAGTATTACACTTATTTTATCACAAAATTTTTTAAAAAAAGATAAAAGATCAATTTCTTTAGGATTGGTAATTGCAACATTAATTTTAGGTATCGCATTTATATGGCAACAATATGTTGGCTTTAATGAACTTAAAAATTCAGGTTTGTATTTTACAGGACCAGGTAGTACAGTATCAACATCTTTTATAATTGGCATCACATTAATGCACGTTTTACACCTAATTGCTGGGGTAATTGTACTTTTTGTTGTTATTTATAATCATTTTAAATATAAGTATAAACCAAATGATTTGCTAGGGTTTGAACTTGGTGCAATCTTTTGGCATTTTGTAGATATACTATGGATTTATCTATTTTTCTTTTTCTATTTTATTAGGTGATGAAAAATGATTAATTTTGCACAACTATTTTTAACATTCAATTAATAGAAAACATTTATGGAAGCAAATATTGCTGTACCTACTGACAAAAAAGAAACCTGGGGTGGAGGTGGTGCTAGACCATTTGGCGCTAGCTACGGTAAAATGATGATGTGGTTTTTCATTTTATCTGATGCACTAACTTTTTCTGGATTTTTAGCAGCTTATGGTTTAACACGTTTTAAGTTTATAGACTCTTGGCCTATAGCAGATGAGGTTTTTACACACGTACCATTTGTACATGGAGATTACCCAATGATTTACGTTGCAATAATGACGTTTATCTTAATCTTTTCATCTGTAACAATGGTGTTAGCAGTAGATGCTGGTCATCAAATGAAAAAAAATAAAGTAGCTTGGTATATGTTTGCTACCATTATTGGAGGTATTATTTTCGTAGGGTCACAAGCTTGGGAATGGAATACATTTATTAATGGAACTTATGGAGCTGTTAAAACCACAGATGGTAAAGTATTACAATTTGTAAAAGATGGTAAACAGATAGCCTTAGCAGATTTTGTTACTGGAGATAGAA
The DNA here is from genome assembly GCF_965656025.1 of Polaribacter sp. Classification (GTDB taxonomy): domain Bacteria; phylum Bacteroidota; class Bacteroidia; order Flavobacteriales; family Flavobacteriaceae; genus Polaribacter. Next base: position 1,501 of record NZ_CBFHJT010000019.1, on the reverse strand, counting down.
CAGATATTAAAGAAGAACACACCAAAAGAAATGGTTTGTGGTTTCAAAAAGGGGAAACTGTAGCTACTTATTCTGTAGGTAAGGTGATAAATGCTTATAATTCGAATCCTGCAATACAAGTTAGAACAGAATTGATAGACTTAGACAAAAAGCAAAAAACAATTCTTTCTAGAGAAGAAGGCGCAGCGCAATTAGCAAAATCTAAAATGGTAGTAGAAGGTGCAAACCTAGAAGCTAATGAATATGGTAATACCATTTTCGCAGATTTCTTTTTCTTTATTACAGGTTTTCATGGTTTTCACGTATTTTCGGGTATTGTAATTAACATTATCATTTTCTTTAATGTTATTTTAGGTACTTACGAAAGAAGAGGCCATTATGAAATGGTAGAAAAAGTTGGTTTATATTGGCACTTTGTAGATTTAGTTTGGGTATTTGTATTCACATTCTTCTACTTAGTATAATTACAATAGCACTTTAGATTTAAAAAATAAAGTATTAAAAAATGGCACACGCACACGAATCAAACACAAAAAGAATCTGGATAGTTTTCGGTATTCTTTCTATAATAACATTAGTAGAGGTTTATTTAGGTATTATTAAACCAGAAGCTTTACACTTACATGGTCCTGGTACTAGTTGGTTAAATTGGATTTTTATCATCTTAACTTTAGCAAAAGCTTATGGTATTGCATGGGTATTTATGCATTTAGAAGGAGAAAAAAAATGGTTTAGACGATCTATTGTTTGGTCAGCCGTTTTTCTAATTATTTATTTAGTAACCTTATTACTAATAGAAGGAGATTATTTATACGACACATTATCACCACTTGTAAATTGGTAAGATATATTTAAAAGGTGGTTTTAACCACCTTTTTTTTTGCACTTAATTTGTTAAAAATAGGTTAAAATACATTTATATAAAATGAAATTTATCAGTAAAAAAAGAGTTGTATTATTCTTGTTATTTATTTTTCCGTTATTATTTTACCTAGTATTATCTTCAGGGATAAATAACTTTGCAAAATTACCTGTTGTTACAAAAAACATTACAGATATCTCTTTAATAGATAGCAGTAATAAAGTACAATTTAAAAACAATATCTCTGTAGTTTGTTTTTTAGGTGATGATATTAGCAATATAAAAGGAGGTGTTTTTAACTTAAATCAAAAAATATATAAGCCTTTTTATGGTTTTAAAAACTTTCAAGTAATTGCTATTTATCCGAAAGGAAAAGAAGCAGAAGCACAAGAGCTAAAAAAAGAAGTAGGTGCTTTTACAGATATGGTAAAATGGAAATTTGTAGCAAGTTCAAAAGAAGAAATTAAAGCACTTTACGATAGTTTTAAAACAAACGAGAGTTTAGAAAATTTACAAACATCTAAAGCATTTATTATAGATAAGGAGGTAAATTTAAGAGGCAGAACAGATGATGAAGATCAAAAAGATGGTTTACTTTTCGGGTATGATATGAATTCTGTAGCTATTTTAAAAGACAAA
>NZ_CBFHJT010000018.1:32126-45845 GCF_965656025.1 Polaribacter sp. | reverse complement strand
AAAAACGTTTTGATTTGGTAATTCGATTAGATAAAAAGAATCGTAAAAATTTAGCTAGCCTAGAAAATTTATATGTAGATACACCAAATGGAAACAAAATTCCGTTAAGTGAATTAGCAGAAATAAAATACACAAGGGGTCCTGCAAAGATATCCAGAGACGATACCAAAAGACGTATTGTAGTTGGTATAAATGTTCGTAATAGAGATTTACAATCTGTAGTGAATGATGTTAGAAACATTATAGACAATCAATTAAAGTTACCTGTTGGATATACCATTACTTATGGTGGTCAGTTTGAAAACTTACAAAGTGCTAAAGACCGTTTATTAGTTGCTGTGCCTATTGCCTTAGTGCTCATATTTATTTTACTATATTTTGCTTTTGGCTCTGTAAAAGAAGCTTTAATGGTCTATTCTGCAATTCCATTATCTGCAGTTGGTGGTATTTTATTATTATGGATAAGAGATTTGCCTTTTAGTATTTCTGCAGGAGTTGGTTTTATTGCGCTATTTGGTATTGCAGTACTTAACGGAATTGTATTAATAGAACATTTTAAAGAGTTAAAAGAAGAAGGAATCACAGATATAAAAGAACGGATAAAACGCGGAACATCAGAAAGATTAAGACCCGTTTTATTAACTGCATCAGCTGCTGCTTTAGGTTTTTTACCTATGGCTATTTCCACCAATTCTGGTGCAGAAGTGCAGCGTCCTTTAGCTACTGTAGTTATTGGTGGCTTGCTAACTGCAACCATTTTAACTTTAGTGGTGTTACCAGTTTTATATGCTTGGTTCGAAGAAAAAAAATCGATTAAAATGAATAAAACAACTACGCTACTAATTATCGGTTTCTTATGTACCTTTTCTGTAAATGCTCAAAACCCATTAACGGTTGAAGAAACATTGGCCTTAGCACTAGAAAACAATGCTGGTTTAAAAGCATCTAATTTAAAAGTAGATCAAAGCAAAGCTTTGGTAAACAGTGCTTTTAGTTTTGACAAAACGTCTATCTATTATTCTTATGACGAAAATAATATTGCCTTAAACGGTCAACCTTTAAAGGTATTTGGTGTTACACAAGACTTTAAATTTCCTACCATTTATTTTACTGATAAAAAAGTAAATAACGCTAAACTCAGTTTAGAAAAAACCCATAATAGTTTGCAGTATTTACAAATTAAAAAAGCAGTATATGCTAATTATTATCAAGTATTGTTCACTAAAAATAAAGCTGAAACTTACCAATATTTAGATAGCCTTTATCAAGATTTTGCAAAAAAGTCTGAACGTAAGTTTGAGTTAGGAGAAACCAATTATTTAGAAATGATTACTGCAAAATCGAAACAAAAGCAGTTAGAAACTCTCTATAAAAAAGCACTGCAAGAAGTAGCGTTTTCTGAACAAAAATTAAAAAGTGTTGTACAAGTAGCTCATTTAGAAATTGCAAATCAGCCACTTCAGAAATTAGCACTTCAAAATATTTCTACAAATGATAATTTAGGATTACACTATTTTAAAAATGCTAAAAACTATCAAAATGCGGTATATAAAAGAGAAAAACAAAGTTTGTTACCAGATATTAGTGTAGAATATTTTCAAGGTACAAACAGCCAAATAAACACAAATTTTATTGGTTATCAAGTTGGGTTAAAAATACCCTTATTCTTTTCTGGCAATGCTTCTAAAATAAAGTCATCTAAAATTGCCAAAGATATTGTAACTGCACAACAAAAGGATTATAAAGTAAAATTAGAGGCAGAATACCAATCACTTTTAGCAACCCTACAACAGTATACAGAAGCTATTAATTATTATGATTCTCAAGGGAAAAATCTAAAAAATGAAATTATAAAAACAGCCAATCGTACCTTTAAAGAAGGTGAAATTGACTTTTTTCAGTACATACAAAGTTTGGAAACTGCTAAAGATATTGAGTTATCTTATTTAGAAAACTTGAATGCATACAACCAAACAGTCATTACCATCAATCATTTAATTTTAAACACCTTTTAAAATGAAAAACTTATACCTACTTTTAATTTCTGTATTTTTTATTGCTTGCGGAAATTCAGAAAAAAACACAGAAACTTTAGAGGAAACCTCCGAAAATGAAAATACAGTTCAAATTAGCAAACAACAATTTGAAAACGAAGGTATGCAGTTAGGCAAGCTTGTAGAACGACCTTTTAATTCAGTTGTAAAGGTAAACGGAATGATAGATGTACCACCAGAAAACAGAGCCAGTGTTAGTACTTTTGTAGGTGGTTATGTTTCTAAAATACCTTTATTAATAGGCGATAAAGTTAAAAAAGGACAACTAGTAGCTAGCTTAACAAATACTGAGTTTGTAGAAATACAGCAAGAATACCAAGAAATTGCAGCACAACTTAGCTATTTAAAAAACGAATTTAATCGACAAAAAACATTGTTTGATGAGAAAATAACCTCAGAAAAAAACTATTTAAAAGCCAAAAGTACCTACAAAAGCAACCTTGCAGTTTTTAATGGTTTACATCGCAAATTACAAATGATGAACATCAACCCTACAAATGTAGCTCAGGGACAAATCACCACAACTATTAACTTATACGCACCAATTAATGGTTACGTAACTAAGGTAAATGTTAGCAATGGTGCATTTGTATCTTCCCAAAGCGAGTTACTAGAAATTATTAATACAGACCATATTCATTTAGAATTAACAGTATTTGAAAAAGATATTTTAAAGATTAAAAAAGGTCAAAAAATAAAGTTTAAAATTCCAGAATCTTCAAATAAAACTTATGATGCAGATGTGCATTTGGTAGGTACATCTATTAATAATAATAGAACCATAAAAGTACATGGGCACTTAGAAAACGAAGATGTCAATTTTATTACGGGTATGTTTGTAGAAGCTGATATTATTGTAAATACGAACAAAAAAATAGCAATCCCAAAAAGTGCTGTTTTAAAGAGTGATGCCAATTATTTTGTATTGGTTTTAAAAGAAGAAAAAGACAACAATGTTTACTTCGAAAAAATTTTATTAGAAGTTGGTTTAGAGAACGAAAAATTTATTGAAGTATTAAATCCAGAAGTTTTAAAAAACAAATCTATTTTAGAAAAAGGTATGTCTATATTTAGTGAAATATAAATTATTAAGTTGGTTTTATTTTTGATATGTTTGTTTTAAAATTAAAAATTATGAAAAAAATATTCCTTGTTTTTGCAATTGCTTTTATTTCTTTAAATATTAAAGGACAAGAAACAGTAAAGAAGTATCCACAAGATATTGATAAAAAATATGAACTAAAATTAAATGCATTTAATTTAATTGCATTTTCTGCATTTGATGCTTCTTATGAGAAACTAATAAACGCAGAGTCATCTTATGGTGTAGCATTGTATTATAAATTTAAAAGTATAGAAGATGATGAAATTGGTTTTCCAAAAAAATTCTCAATAACCCCTTATTACAGAAGGTTTTTCTCTGAAACTAAATATGCAAGAGGCTTTTTTGTAGAAGCTTTTGGTATGTTAAATACCTACGAAGATATTTTTTATAATTTTTCTAATAATAATGATCGAGTAGAAAGCTCTACAAGTTTTGCATTAGGTATTTCTGTTGGAGGTAAATTTGTTACAAAAGGTGGTTTTACTACAGAAGTATTTTTGGGTCTTGGTAGAAACTTAATTAAAGGAAGTGAAGATATGATTGAATATAATATTATTGGGAGATTTGGTATTTCTTTAGGATACAGATTTTAACCAATAATTTAGTAAGTTTGTTATAAATTAAAAAACAATGAAAAAAATAGTTTTAATTGCAACATTTTTAATAGGTGCTCTAGGATATGCTCAGCAAGAAGTTAAGTTAGATGTTGCAGATGCAATTGGTATAAGAAGTTTAGAGTTTTCTTACGAAAGCTATATAAGTGATGTAAATTCTTTTGGAGTTTCTGCCTTATTTAACCTTGCCAAACAAGATGAAAGTTTTAGATATAATGAAAATATGATGATTACGCCTTACTTTCGTCATTACTTTACCTCTGAAGCACAATGGAACTTTTTTGGAGAGGGTTTTGTAGGAATTAATACAGGAAAAAAAGAATCTATAGAAGATTCTGGCAATTACGATTTAAAATACACAGATGCAGCTTTAGGTGTTGCAGTTGGAACTAAATACATTGCAGATGGTGGTTTAACTATAGATGCTTATGTTGGTTTGGGTAGAAATTTATTTGGTTCTGACTCGCCAATTTTAGTACCAAGGTTGGGTCTAAATGTTGGATGGAGATTCTAAACAACAGATTGTAAAATAAAAAAGCCAGCTTTCGCTGGCTTTTTTATTTTTATGATGTTACAACTTCCTCTTTTCTAATTGGAAGATTTTGTATTAAATCTATATATAAATTTACCTGTTTTTTTAAATCTTTACGCTCGTAAATGGCATCTAAAAAACCATGTTCTAAAACAAATTCAGATTTTTGAAAACCTTCTGGCAATTCTTTACCTGTAGTATCTTTTACAACTCTTGGGCCAGCAAAGGCAATTAATGCGTTTGGTTCTGCAATATTAATATCACCTAGCATTGCGTAAGAAGCTGTTGTACCACCAGTTGTAGGGTCTGTACAAAGTGATATATATGGTATTTTTACTTCTGCCAATTGTGCTAATTTAGAAGATGTTTTAACCAACTGCATTAAAGATAACGATGCTTCCATCATTCTTGCACCACCAGATTTAGAAACCATTAAAAATGGTATTTTATTTTGGATAGCATAATCGATAGCTCTGGCAATTTTTTCTCCAACAACAGACCCCATAGAACCTCCAATAAAGGCAAAATCCATAGCAGCAATCACTAAATCTTTCCCTAAAGATTTACCCACTGCAGTTCTAACTGCATCATTTAATTTTGTTTTTTCTTGTGCAGCTTTTAATCTGTCTGGGTATTTTTTAGTGTCTTCGAATTTTAACGGGTCTTTAGAAGTTAATTTTTCATTTAATTCTGTAAACTTATTCTCATCAAAAAATAACTCGAAATACTCTTTACTACCAATTCTTACATGGTACCCATCTTCTGGACTTACATATAAGTTTCTCTTTAACTCTTCTGTGTCTATAATTTTACCACTTGGGGTTTTATACCACAAACCTTTTGGGGTGTCTTTTTTGTCTTCTGTAGAAGTCTGAATACCTTTATCTGTTCTTTTAAACCAAGCCATATTAAGTGTATATTTTTAATTTTATGCTTACCTTTTTAAGCAATAAATGAAATACAAATGTAAAAGTTTTTTCTTTAAAAATACTTTCTAAAGCATGTCTTTATAAAACACAATTCGTTTTACTACGTATTTGTTCATAAAAAAAGCATTTTGACAAATATCAAAATGCTTTTTAAAATATATAAAATGTAGTTTTTATAAAGTATCTACGTTATTTAAGTCTTCGAAAGCTTTCTTTAAACGAGTTTTAAAAGTTTCTTCTCCTAAACGCAACCATTTTCTTGGATCGTAGTATTTTTTATTGGGTTGGTCTGCTCCATCAGGATTACCAATTTGAGTTGCTAAATAATCTGCTTTACCTTGCATATAATCACGAATTCCTTCTGTAAATGCAAATTGTAAATCAGTATCGATATTCATTTTAATAACACCATAACCTATAGATTCTTGTATTTCTGCTTCTGTAGAACCAGAACCACCATGAAATACAAAATCGATATGATTTTCTTCAACTCCATATTTTTTAGTAATATACTCTTGAGAATTTTTTAAAATTTTTGGCGTTAATTTTACGTTACCTGGTTTGTAAACACCATGTACATTACCAAATGCTGCTGCAATTGTAAATTGTGGCGAAACTTTAGATAATTCCTCATAAGCATAAGCAACCTCTTCTGGTTGTGTGTATAATTTAGAAGCATCTACATCTGAGTTGTCTACCCCATCTTCTTCTCCTCCTGTAATACCTAACTCAATTTCTAAAGTCATACCCATTTTGCTCATTCTTGCCAAATAGGTTTTACATATTTCGATGTTTTCTTCTATAGGTTCTTCAGATAAATCTATCATATGAGAACTGTACAATGGTTTACCAGTTTCTTCAAAATGTTTTTCAGAAGCATCTAATAAACCATCTATCCATGGTAATAATTTTTTTGCACAATGGTCTGTATGTAAAATTACTGGCACACCATAAGCCGTTGCTAATTCGTGAATATGTTTTGCACCTGCAATACCACCAGCAATAGCTGCTTTCTGGTTTTCATTAGACAAACCTTTACCTGCTTGAAACTGTGCACCTCCATTAGAAAATTGAATGATTACTGGCGCATTTAAATCTCTAGCGGTTTCTAAAACACCATTAATAGTATTAGAACCAACAACGTTTACAGCTGGTAATGCAAAGCCTTTTTCTTTTGCAAGATTAAAAATTGCTTGTACTTCTTTTCCTGTTGCTACACCAGGTTTTATATTATGACTCATAAGTTTTATTTTTTATTTTGTTGATTCTTTCTGACATCAAAAATACTAAAAATAGCTGCTTTTAGCTTTGTAGTTTGCTAAAAATAACGAAAACGTTATAGACTTTGGCTGTTTTTTATTAAAAAGGATAGTTGATACCAATGTTGTAAACTGCACTTGAAAAGTTGTAGTTCTTAAACCATTTACCTCCCTCTAAATAAGGCTCATAGGTCTTAAAACCAACATCTAATCTTAAAACGAAAAAGTTTAAATCGTATCGAATTCCCATACCAGAACCTATGGCAATTTCTTTTAGTGACTCAAGTCCACTAAATTTAGATGCATCGTCTATAAATTCTGATCCAGAAATATCCCAAATATTACCAGCATCTACAAAAAAAGCTCCTTTTAAGCTTCCAAATAAGTCAAAACGATATTCTGCACTTGTTAAGAATTTAAAACTTCCTACGTTAAATTCTAAACCTGTATTTCTACTTCCAGGACCTAGCTCATAAGTTTGCCATGCTCTAATATCATTAGACCCCCCAGCAAAATAACTTCTTGTAAATGGGATGTCTGAATTATCGTAGGTAATAATTGTGCCTAAAAAAGATCTGACACCAAAAACTGAATTTAAACCAACGTCCCAAAAACGTTTGTATTCGATATCTGTTTTAAAATACTGTGCTAAAGGTATTTTAAATAATGTTTTTTTACCATTTGCGTTGTAATTATCTGATAACAAACCCAATAAATTACCTGAATTTGCCACCCTTAATTTAAAAAAGGTAAAGTTGTTATCTTTAAAATCTATTTGATTATTGTACGTAAATGAGTAGGCTATTATGGGTATTAAAAAATCTGACGTTACAATATTGTATCTATTCTGAATATTTAAAACGGTATCATAATCTTCTGGGTTTGTGGTTTGAAAACCTGTATTGTTAGACGAAACCTCATCTATAAAACTTAAGGCTTCTGTTGCTTGCGCACCTAAATCTGTAGACAAAGGTGCAAAATTAGTACCATTTACAGCATCGTAGTTTTGGGCTACAGCATTTAAATTTCTAAATTCTGAACTGTAAATATCAAAAAAACGATTTACGTTTAAGTTCTGAATATACTGTGTATTAAAAATTTCTAATTGTATGGTTTTTTTGCTGTTGTATTGCCACTTATAATCAGATAAAAATGTAAATGTTTGCCTGTCTAAACCTATGTTTTTTTGAAAACTAGAACCTAAAGAAAATAAGGTTCTTGGATTCATTCTTTTAGGCACTAATTTACTCAATCCAAAAGGGGCAACAAACCTTGGTATTTCTAAAGATGCATCTGCACCAATTTCCCAACCAGGACCATTGTTGGCATTAAAATAAGAGCCTAAAAAAGAAAATTTTAATATTTCTGCACCTTTAAAAGCATTTCTATCAGTTAAAGAAAACTTTGCTGAAGTACCAATATTTCTAATATTAGAGTGTGTCAATTCAGTTTCAAAACCTAAGGTATATTTTTCTTTTGGTGATAAAAATAGGTTCATCCTTAAAGCATCATCTGTACCCGAAATTGGTGTAAACTCTATATTGGTAGACTTAAAGTTTTTAAGTGATTTTAAATGGTTTCTGGTTAAATTGTTTAAAGTATCTTTATAAATATCACCTGGTCTAAAAAAAATAGATTGTGCTAGAAATTTAGGATTGTATTTTAATTTTTCGTGTGCTAAAAAATTAATACCCTTATATTGAATGGTGTCTAAATATTCTTGTCCTTTTTGGGTGTAGGAATAGTCTGTAATAACATTTATCTCTTTTATTTTGTGTATTTTATATTCTTTTTTAACATATTTATTATTTACTTCTACAAAACGATCTTTGGCTATTAAAAAATCTACATTTGTTTTATAATCTGTTCTTGAAGAATCTACATAAAAACCTAGTGCAGATTCATTGAAATTAGAAATTCCATTATTTCTATACATTTTAACAACACGTTCTGCTTCTTTTCTAAACACCTTATCATTGTATTGATTGCCAGATTTTAAAAAACTTTTTACATTAGAGGCTTTGTAAATTGAGTCTAAAACTGGAGATTCTATGTTAACTTTTATGGTATCCAACATTGTAGGTTTTCCTGTTGTAATATGATAGTCTACAGTGGCTTTTTTATCTTTATATCTATGAATGCTATCTTTTACTTTAGAGTCAAAAAAACCTTGATTTTTGTAATATGCCCATAAATTATCTGCAGTTCTTTTTACTTTATTTTCACTAACAATAACTGGGGCATCATAACTTAAAAACCAATTATTTAAGTTTATAAATGTATTTGCGTAAGCGATACTTTGTTTTTCTGAAAAAATATTTTTTATAAATTTATATTTTTTGGGGTTTTCTTTACCCCATTCTGATGGGGTTTTCGGTTTATCGTGATTTCCGAAATTATGAAAATATAGGCCAAAAGGTAAATCTAATAGCCTAGGGTTTGGTTTTTGAAGTATGTATTTCTGAAGCTCTGTACTTTTATTTCTAACACTGTCTACATAAATATAATTTTGCGTAAGCATATGTTGATCTTCCGCAACATGCTTTGTAGAGTTACATGCGCTTAAAAACAAAAAGAATAAAAAGTAAAAAGGAAGTTTTTTCATTACTTTAGCAATACATTCAACACCAAAAATAACGTTTTTCAAGCGTTTATTTATAAATAGATACAATTAATGGGGATTTCTAAAAATCAACTAAAACTAATAACAAGTTTATCACAAAAAAAGTATAGGCAAAAGCATCAATTGTTTATTGCTGAAGGGATAAAAGTGGTAAATGAGCTACTAAACTCTAATTTTACAGTTCACACTCTTTTTTGTACCGAAGATTTTGAAACTTTGCAACCAGAAGATAAAATTACACGTATTTCTGAAAGTGAATTAAAAAAGATTAGTCTTTTAAAAACACCTAATAAAGTTTTGGCCTTGTTTGAAATTCCAGAAGAAAAATCAATTGAAAATTCAGGTTTAATAATTGCTTTAGATACGATAAATGACCCTGGAAATTTAGGAACCATAATACGTTTGTGTGACTGGTTTGGAGTGCAACAATTAATTTGCTCTAAAGAAACAGTAGATTGTTATAATAGTAAAGTGGTACAAGCAAGTATGGGATCTTTAACTAGAGTTGCTATTAATTATATAGATATTTACCAATATTTAAAAGACACAAACTTACCTACTTTTATAGCTGATATGGATGGTGAAAATGTTTACAAAAGCATCTTACCAGAAGAAGGTGTTTTAATTATGGGTAATGAAGCAAATGGAGTTTCTGAATCTATTAAAAAATTAGTTGCTCATAAAATATCTATCCCAAGATTTGGAGAAACACAAGCAACCGAAAGTTTAAATGTAGCTACTGCTACTGCAATTTTATTAAGTGAATTTTCTAGAGCTAAAGTCTAAATTTTAAACACAAACTTACTCAAATGCAAAGTTTAAGAAAATTCCGCGAGTTCCCATAAAATTGATTGGTGCTGTCCATTGACTATTGGGATCATCATCGTATTTAATTTCGTTATTAAACGCAAAAACACCTCGAATAGAAGGAGAAAATTTAAAGTAATATAAATAAAAGTCTACACCAATACCAACCTCATACATAAAGTTATGAGTTTTCATTCTGAACTGACCTGCAGAATTATCATCTTGATTGGCCTCATTACTAGAGAAGTTATAATCGTAAGAAGCACCTGCTAACAAATAAGGACGCATATTTTTATACCGGTCTGTACTAAACTTAAACACTAAAGGTACATGCAAATAGGTAGAACCAATTTCTCTAATACTATCTTGTGGATTGGTTGATGTGCTTAAATGATTAAACAATATTCTTTTCGAATTACTTACCAAACCTGGTTCTAAACGCAAATTTAAATTTTTATGCAATCTTAAATCTGCAATTAAACCTACATTAAAACCTGCAGTTGCTTCTACTGTAATGTTGGCATCTGTTATGCTGCTTTCTCTTAAGTTTAGTTTAAAATCGTTTTGATTTATCCCTAAATAAAAACCATAATGCAATGGTTTTTTATCAAAAGTGGGTAAATATTCTACACGCTCTCTTTGCGCATAAAATGCAATACTGGTGATTAAAAAAAAACAAAAAAACAAACTTGTTTTACTCATAATTATTTACGTGCTGTGTAAATTGTGGCAACTCCAAAAGTTACAGGGTTATCTTCTGTATGTGTAAACCCATTTTTTTTCAAAATATTGTTAAAAGCTTCTCCAAATGGAAAAGAATTTGCAGTTTCAGATAAATAAGAGTATGCAACTTTGTCTTTAGAAAACAATTTACCTACTACTGGCAAAAATAAGTTTGTATAAAGTTTATAGCCTTGTTTGAAAGGAAATTTTGTTGGATTAGAAGTTTCTAAAATAACCAAAACACCTTTAGGCTTTAAAACTCTAGCAATTTCTCGAATGCCTTTTTCTAAGTTGGCAAAATTTCTAACTCCAAAAGAAACTGTTATGGCATCAAAAGTATTGTCTTTAAAAGGCATTTCTTCAGAATCACCCACAATCATTTCTATTTTATGTGATAAATTTGCGCTGGCAATTTTTTGTTTACCTACTTCTAACATTCCCGCAGATATGTCTAAACCTACAATTCTATCAGGGTTTAGATTTGTCATCATTATGGCTAAATCTCCAGTACCTGTAGCAATATCTAAAATTTGTTTTGGGTTATTTTTACCCACGATTTCCACCACTTTTTTACGCCATTTTACATCAATCCCTAAAGAAATTACTCTGTTTAAGCCATCGTAATTACCAGAAATGGTATCAAACATTTGTGCTACTTGTTCTTTTTTACCTAATTCTGATTCTTTGTAAGGTTTTATGTTTTTTGACATTTTAAAAGCTTTATTTTATAAGAGGTAAAATAAATTTACCCGTTAATAGCAACTACTTCGTTTATTTGATTTGGCAACATTTCTTTTAACAAATTCTCTATACCATTTTTTAATGTTGCTGTAGATGATGGGCAACCACTACAAGCACCTTGTAAAATAACACTTACTACTTTATTTTGCTCGTCATAAGATCTAAAAGCAATATTACCTCCATCTCCTGCAACTGCTGGTTTTATATATTCGTCTAAAATATCTACAATTTGTGCTGCTGTACCTTCTAGAGCTATTGCTGGTTTTACTGCAGTAGGCTCAGAAGCATTTGCAGCATCTTCTTTTGGTAATTCTTTAATAATGGTTTTACCTGCTGCTAAATATTCTCTTATAAATGTTCTTACTTCTCCATAAACTTCATTCCACTCTACCATATCATATTTTGTGATAGATATGTAATTGTCAGATATAAAAACTTCTTTTACAAACGGAAAATTAAAAATAGCTTGTGCTATTGGAGATGATGCACTTGCTTCGTCTATATTTTTAAATTCTACATCTGTTTGTGTTAGTGCTTTGTTAGTACCAAACTTCATTACTGCTGGGTTTGGTGTAACTTCTGCATATACTTCTATGGCTTCTTTTTTAGATGATGTTTGCTCGTTTACAACTGCATTACCATCGTTAATGTAAGTCTCTATTTGCTCTCTTACTTCTTCTTGAACATCTATCCATTCTACAATATCAAAACGTTGTATAGCTATAAAATTGGCGGTTATAAATACCTTTTTTACAAAAGGTAAATAGAACAATTGTTGTGCTAAAGGAGAGTTTTTAGCCTCATCTATATTATTAAATTCGTAACTACCACCGTTAATTAAAACACTAGTACTGTTGTATTTAATTATGGTATCGTTGGTTGTTTCTTGTATGGTTATTTTAGTTTCTGACATGTGCTAAAAATTGAATTGCAAAATTAAGGGAAAAAAGATAAATACTATTGCATAATTACTATAAACTTTAAGACGCTACTTTAATGATTTTTTACAACCATTTAAGTAACGTCTTAAAAGTAAATTTTGTAACTTTTTTTATAAATTGATGGTTAAAGTACCTGTAAAAACTTTACTACTAATAGCCAACTCTGTAGAATTTACAGAAGGAAACTGTGGATAAGAATTATAAAAAGAAGTTCTATTATTATCACTATAAGAAAAATCTATTTTTAAGTTACCAAAGTTATAACCACCACCAAAAGAATAACCTTTTAAATTGTCTGAATCTAAAGCGGTTTTTAAAGGGTCTTGTTCAAACCTATAACCTCCTCTTACGCTAAGTCTATCAAAACGCCATTCTGTACCAAGGTTTAATGCATAAGTGTTTCTTAACTCGTTTTGAAAAAACTGATTTTCTCCAGAAAAATCTGCATCAGATAAATTCATATTTGTGTAATTTTTGTTTGTGTAATCTACACTAAACAATCCACTTTTACCAAAAACAAACGCGGCACTTGCTGTTAATTTACTAGGCGTTTTTAATCTATAAATAAAACTTTGTGATGGGAAATTACCTCCAGCAGTATTATCATAAATAACATTATTATTACTTACAATAATTTCTGTATCGCCCATGTAACCATCGTTATTTACAATATTAGACTCTTCTATAATTTCTGTAAACCAAGTTGGTGTTTGATATGCCAAACCGAATCTAAAATTTTTGCTTGCTTTGTAAATAAAACCTGCGTTTAAAGATACTCCTGCTCCTGTTACAAAATTTTCTTGATAAAAATTAGCATCTAATGTATTTCCATTTCCATCATTATTAAACTCTACCAAAGTAGCACGTTGGCTAAAGTTTAAATCGTAAAAATTTAATCCAGCACCAACGTATAATTTATTTTGATGTAAAGCAGAAAAAGCAACACTAACTTCGTTTAATTCGCCATTATAGTTATTATTAAAACGTTGTTCTTCTGCAACATTATAATCTATTGTTGGCGTATTATTGTCTAAAGGAAAATCTCTAAAAGTTGCTATACCACTATTACCAACAGCACTAAAACCATTATTAAAATCTTTTTGCATTCTATAATTAAAACCTATGGCAAATTTTTTCCATTCAGTATTATATGCACTGTCAAAAACTAAAACAGCACCAGCTTGGGTAAAGTTTAAAAATTCATTCTGATTGTTTCTAGAAGTACCATAATAATTACTCGTAATATCTGTATTTCTAGAATTAAAACTACCAGAAAAAGCACTGTTATTAAAAACAGCAATACCTGCAGGATTTATGTTTATTGCAGAAATATCTCCACCTAAAGCTCCAAAAGCACCACTCATAGAGGTAAAACGTGCTGTACCATTTGC
>NZ_CBFHJT010000018.1:30194-32029 GCF_965656025.1 Polaribacter sp. | reverse complement strand
TTTATGTTTATTGCAGAAATATCTCCACCTAAAGCTCCAAAAGCACCACTCATAGAGGTAAAACGTGCTGTACCATTTGCATCATCTTTAGAAAATAATAATGCTAAATCTTGATATCCTAACGATTGAGAAAAGGATGTAAGAGTTACTGCGAACAAAATCGCAAATGTTACTAATTTTTTCATTTTTTATACTTTAATAGATTATAGTTAAGTGTTTAATTTCTTCTTCTAGACGAAGATGAACTTCTTGTAGACGAACTTCTAGATGATGAACTTCTACTACTTGTTGCCTTAGAAGAAGACCTGCTTGAAGTAGAAGGCCTATAAGTACTTCTTCTAACAGAACTCCTTGTATTAGCACTTACTCTAGAAGACCTTGTAGTAGTGGGCTTGTAAGAACCTCTGCTATTTGTAGCGCTTCTATTAACACTACTAATATTATTTCTTCTTCTAGAACTAGATGACGAACCTCTAGAACTTCCCGAACTTCTTCTTGTAGAAGATGAACTTCTTCGGGTGCTAGATGATGATCTTCTAGTCGTATTTCCAGAACTTCTTCTTGTTGTTGAACTACTTCTTCTAGTTGTAGATGAACTTCTTCTTGTAGGATTTATAGTACTAGAGTTTCTTCTTCTTATTGTAGATGTATTAAATCTAGAGTTTCTAGAGCTTCTCCTAGTAGATATTGAAGTATTTCTATTATTAGTATTTCTTCTTGTGCCATTATTATAAGCTACTCTTCTACCAAAAGTTGTATTTCTAATATATCTGTCGTTAAATCTATTATTCCAACCCCAATTATTATAGCCTCTATTCCAACCCCATCTGTTAAAACCATTGTTCCAGCCCCAGTTATTCCAACCCCAGCCAAAAGCAAAGTTATTATGATATGGGTGCCAATAGGGATTCCAACCCCATCTGTTGAAACCTCTGTTCCAGCCCCAATTATTCCAACCAAAATTATTATAGCCCCACATACCAAAAGCAGGATCATAAAAATTATTAAAATATGGATCTACAACATTTACATTTACAATAACATCATTGGCGTTATTGCCCCAAGAAGGATTTGTATTATAATTCAATCCATCTTCAATATATAAAGTATCTGCAGAATTATAAGTATCTACATCTGTAAATATATCGTTATTGTCTAAATTTTCTAAACGTTCTAGTTCTTTTGTAAAATAATTACTGTCATAATTATTATAATCTCTTTCATTTACCACAATAACCTTTTTTGTTGGCCTATCATCTCCGTAAATACCATCATCGTTATAAACACTTTGATAAGTACCACAAGAAACAAGCAACAAATTTGCCATTATTAATAATGCTATTGTATTAAGTCTGTTATTTTTATGTGATAATTTCATACTATTTGTTTTTAAAAGAAACATTAACGAAAAAAATGTTATACAAATATTTAAAACTTTACTTGGTCTATAACCTTTTTGTAGTAGTTTTGTAATCATTTTATAAGTTACAACAACTATTTTAACATTAATTTCACTATAAATATAACAACATTTGTGCCAAACTTTTAATTATGGGTAAACATTTAACAAAAAGAGCAGAAGACTATTCTAAGTGGTATAATGAGCTAGTCGTAAAAGCAGATTTAGCAGAAAACTCTGCTGTTAGAGGCTGTATGGTTATAAAACCTTATGGTTTTGCTATTTGGGAAAAAATGCAAGCTGAGTTAGATCGAATGTTTAAAGAAACGGGGCATGAAAACGCTTATTTTCCTCTTTTTGTACCCAAAAGTTTATTTGAAGCTGAAGAAAAAAATGCAGAAGGTTTTGCAAAAGAATGTGCTGTTGTTACACATTA
>NZ_CBFHJT010000018.1:27827-30098 GCF_965656025.1 Polaribacter sp. | reverse complement strand
CTACTGATAAACCAATGGGCAAATGTTGTACGTTGGGAAATGAGAACGCGTCTGTTTTTAAGAACTGCAGAATTTTTATGGCAAGAAGGCCACACTGCACACGCAACCAAAGCAGAAGCAGTCGTAGAAGCTAAACAAATGCAAGAAGTATATGCAGAATTTGCAGAAAACTTTATGGCAATGCCTGTAGTTAAAGGTGTTAAATCTGATAGTGAACGTTTTGCTGGTGCAGAAGACACCTACACAATAGAAGCCTTAATGCAAGATGGTAAAGCATTACAAGCAGGAACTAGTCACTTTTTAGGGCAAAATTTTGCCAAAGCTTTTGATGTAAAGTTTACCTCTAAAGAAGGTAAACAAGAACATGTTTGGGCTACTTCTTGGGGAGTTTCTACTCGTTTAATTGGTGGCTTAATTATGACTCATTCTGATGATGCTGGTTTAGTTTTACCTCCAAAATTAGCGCCAATACAAGTTGTGATTGTGCCAATTTATAAAGGTGAAGACCAGTTAGAGGAAATATCAGAAAAAGTACAAGTATTTATAAAAGAGTTGCGTAAAAAAGGAATATCTGTAAAGTTTGATAATAGAGACACTTTTAGACCCGGAGCAAAATTTGCAGAATATGAATTAAAAGGAGTACCTGTTAGAATTGCTATTGGAAAAAGAGATTTAGAAAACAATACAGTAGAAGTTGCTAGACGAGATACTTTTGAAAAACAAACAGTAGCGCAAGATGATTTAGTAAGTTTTGTAAGTTCGTTACTTGAAGAAATACAAGAAAACTTATATCAGAAAGCAATAGATTTTAGAAAAGAGCATACCACAGTTGTAGACAATTTTAAAGAATTTGAAAAAGCCATAAAAAAGAAAGGTGGTTTTGTATCTGCACACTGGGATGGTACAGAAGAAACTGAAAATAGAATTAAAGAATACACTAAAGCAACCATTAGATGTATACCAAATGATGTTAAAGAAGAAAATGGAACCTGTGTTTTAACTGGCAAACCCTCAACAAAAAGGGTGCTTTTTGCAAAGGCATATTAATTTTTTAAAAAAAATTAAAAAATAATTGCAGAATTTAAAAAACGTTGTATATTTGCATCCGCAATTGAGAGATATTTAATTGTTATGGTCCGTTCGTCTAGGGGTTAGGACGCCAGGTTTTCATCCTGGTAACACGGGTTCGATTCCCGTACGGACTACAAAGTTTTAATAAAAAAACGAATACAAGAAATTATGGCAAATCATAAGTCAGCATTAAAGAGAATTAGAAGTAACGAAGCTAAAAGGTTACGTAATAAATATCAGCATAAAACTACAAGAAATGCTGTAAGAGATTTACGTACTATTGAAGACAAGAAAGACGCAGAAGGAAAATTGAATACTGTTATTTCTATGTTAGACAAATTAGCTAAAAACAACATTATTCATAAGAATAAAGCTGCTAATTTAAAATCTAAATTAACAAAACATGTTGCTGCATTGTAGTAACAAATAAAATTATTATATTTTAAAAGCTCTGAATTAAATTCAGAGCTTTTTTTTGTGCTATATTGAATTATAAATTACCAACCGTAATTTTTGTGTGCATCTAATCTAATAAAGATGAAAAGCAAAATGGTAAATCCCCAAAGAGATGAGCCTCCATAACTAAAAAACGGCAAAGGGATTCCTACAGTGGGTAACAAACCTATAACCATACCAATATTTACGATTACATGAAAAAAGAGAATTGAGGCCAAACCATAGCCATAAATTCTACCAAACTTATTCGTATGTGTTTCTGCTAGATAAAGAATTCTAAACATTAATATCATAAATAGTAAAATTACAAATGTGGTTCCTACAAAACCCCACTCTTCTCCTATTACACTAAATATATAGTCTGTATGTTGTTCTGGTACAAAGTCTCCTTGCGTTAAATCTCCTTTTAAAAAACCTTTTCCTGTAAAACCACCAGAACTAATTGTTAATTCAGATTGATAGGAATTGTACCCAATACCTTGATTGTCTTTTTTAAGCCCTAAAAGTATCTCGAAACGATCTCTATGATGTTGTTTAAATACATTATTATAAGCAAAACCTGTACCTACAACAAAAACACCTACTATTACATATATACCTAAAATTTTATACCAATTAAAACGGAAAAATCGTTTTCCTCCTTTATATATTGCATACACAGAAAATAGAGTGATAATAAAAAATAGTGAAATTAACATCCATTTGACACCCAATAAAATGGTTAAGAGGAATAGCACAATATTA
>NZ_CBFHJT010000018.1:25772-27733 GCF_965656025.1 Polaribacter sp. | reverse complement strand
TATTAGCAATACCCAATAAAATATAATTTAACGTTAAACCTTCTCTATTTAAAACAAAAAAGAAGGCTAAATAAATTATGGCAGATCCTGCATCTGGTTGTAGTAAAATTAAAATTGCGGGCATAAATATGATGATAAACGCCTTAATTTGATTTTTTATCAATTTAAAATTATATTGACGATCACTCAACAATTTAGCAACAGCTAAAGCTGTAAAAGCTTTTACAAATTCGGATGGTTGCAAACCAATGACCCCAAAATTATACCAAGAAGTTGCGCCGTTTATTTTTTTTCCAAACACAAATAATCCAACTAAAGAAATTAACGAAATGATATACAGAATACTTGCAAATTTTTCGTAAAATTTAGAATTAAAGAAAAGAATTATAACAATTAAGGGTATTGTTAAACAGATAAAAATAAGTTGTTTGCCGTATTTTGTAGAGAAACTCAACAAAGGTTCAACATTTTCTGTTTTAGAGGCCGAATAAATATTTAGCCAACCAAAACCTACCAAAACTGCAAATACAATCACCAAAAGCCAGTCTATGCCCGCAAAAATATTATTTTGTTCCTGACGCAATTTCCTCTGTTTTTGGTATTAATTTATCATATTCCGA
This sequence comes from Polaribacter sp., assembly GCF_965656025.1. Taxonomy (GTDB): domain Bacteria; phylum Bacteroidota; class Bacteroidia; order Flavobacteriales; family Flavobacteriaceae; genus Polaribacter. The sequence continues at coordinate 27,113 of NZ_CBFHJT010000018.1, read as the reverse complement.
TTGTAAACTCAATGCTAACATATTTTGCTCTCTGTATTTAGTGGCTTTTGAAATGGTACCCTTTAAATACTTTTCTATTAACAAACTTGTAATAGGTGCAGCAATAGTAGAACCATAACCGCCATTTTCTACAAAAATAGCAAGCGCAATTTTTGGGTTTTTCTTAGGAGCAAAAGCCACTAAAATAGAATGGTCTGCTAATTGTTCTTTTATACCATTTATAATCGCAAAGTTTTCTGATGTTCCGGTTTTTCCACAAATTTCTATGCCTTTTACTTGACTCCACCTTCCTGTCCCTGTTTTAAAAACCTCATGCATTGCCTCAACTACAGGCTCAAAATGCTCTTTATCTATAGTGGTTTGTTTTTTAACAGTGTAATCAGCATTTGTAATGGGAGATTTATTCACTTCTTTTAAAATATGTGGTGTATAAAAATAACCTCTATTAGCAATTGCTGCTGTAAAATTTGCCAATTGTATAGGTGTTGTTAAAACTTCTCCTTGCCCAATTGCATTCGATATTGTTGAAGAACCGTTCCACCTGTAATCCAACCTTGCATCATAATAATCTCCTGTAGGAATTAATCCTGGACTCCCAGCAGGTAAATCATACCCTAAATAATTACCCAAACCAAAACTTTTTACATGCTTACTCCAGTTATTTAGCCCCTCAGTTGGTTGGTTATCTTTTTCTACAATTCTTTTATACGTGTTGGAAAAATAACTATTACAAGATTTTGCAATAGCGGTTTCCAAATGAATGGGTCTACCATAAATACCACAATGACAACCCATAAAAGCTCCTTTTCTATTACCATATCTATAACCATTATAGCAGTAAAATGATGTTTTTTCTGTAATTACTCTTTCTTGTAAGCCAATCAGAGCGTTCATCATTTTAAAAGGAGAACCTGGGGGATAAGCTGCTAATAAACCTCTGTCGTATGCAGGTTTAGAAATTGAGTCTTTAAATAAGAGTACAGAATTTTTAGATCGCTTTCTACCCACTAACATATTAGGATCATAAGTGGGTGCAGTTACCAATGCTAAAATTTCTCCAGAAGAAGGTTCTATTGCGACAATACCACCTCTTTTACCTTTCATTAATTTCTGAGCATATTTTTGTAACTCTATATCTAAAGTTAAGGTTAAATCTTTTCCATTTTCAGCTAAAGTATCTTTTGCCCCATTTTTATAAGAACCTGTAACTTTATTTAAATTATTTCTTTTAAAGTATTTTTTACCTTTTCTACCTCTTAAATAATGTTCGTATTGTTTCTCAATACCATCTTTACCAATTAACTCTCCTGCTTGGTAATAATCACTCTTTTTTGCTAGAGC
>NZ_CBFHJT010000018.1:21727-25674 GCF_965656025.1 Polaribacter sp. | reverse complement strand
CCTCATTAACTTCTCCAATATATCCTAAAACATTAGCAGCTGCATTTATTGGGTATTCTCTAATAATTCTTTTTTGAATATAAAAACCATGAAACTTATACAGTTTTTCTTGTAAAAAAGCAAAGTCTTCCTTTGCCAACTGTTTTAAAAATACCGAAGGCAAATAAGGTGCAAAATTGTTCGCCTTTTCAAATCGTTTTAAAAAATCATCTTTAGAAATCTTTAAAAGCTTACAAAACTCTAATGTATCTAATGGTTTTACTTGATTGGGTTGCACCATAACATCATAAGAAAGTTGATTTGCCACTAATAACTTTCCATTTCTGTCGTAAATATATCCACGTTCAGGATAATCGTACTCGATTTTTACTGCAGCACTGTGTATAGGGTCATAATTATCTCCACTCAAAATTTGAAGTTGAAATAAACGTCCTATAAACACTAAACACACTGCTGTGATTAGAAAATAAAGTAAAAAACCTTTTTGCATTATTGTTTTTTAGTAAAAATAAAAGTTGCTAAGAAATATAATACTAACGTAAAAATACTTGAAAAAAGTGTGTTTAATAGTACGCTCGTAATATTTTGAAAACTAAAGTTAGCAAAAGTAAATAAGATAAAATGATGAATTACTGTTAAAGTTACCACATAGTTAAAAACTTTGCCAAAAGACTCTATATGAATATCGAAAAAAGGATAATCTGCCTCGTATTTTCTAAAGTATAATTTTATAAAAAATAATCTAATATAAGCAATAGTTAAGGTTGCAAATGCATGTATACCACCAGAATCTGAGAACATATCTACACTTAACCCCAATAAAAAAGATAAAAACAAAAAAAGAAATCTGTCTTTATTTAATGGAAATAAAAAAATAAAAGCTATGTACAAATAGGGATTAATATAACCTAAAAACAAAATATTGTTTAACACAAACACCTGTAAAAACACGAGAATTAAAAACAATAAAGTAAAATAAAGTCTTTTATTCATTTACCGTGTTTTCTAAGGTTTGCAATTCTAATTTATGTAAGTTTTTAATTACATATACAGCTCCTAAATTACTCATATCGTTAAATAACTGAACATCTATTGTATTGTTTACCGTGTTTGTATTATTTACTTTTATTACTGATCCAATTAAAATTCCTTCTGGAAAAATAGCAGACCTACCTCCTGTTTCTATGGTATCACCGACCTTTATTGGCGCTTGTCTTGGTATGTCTGTCAGTTGCACAATGTTATAGTTTTCTCCATTCCATTTTAAGGAACCAAAATAACGTTCGTTTTTTAAGCGTGCGTTTATGCTACTGTTTTTATTTAAAATTGATTGAACACGTGTATAATTACTAGTAGAATTATCTGTAATACCTATAATACCTTTACTATTAATAACCGCCATTTCTCTATCTACACCTTGCTTTTTCCCTTTATTTATGGTTAAAAAATTAAACGCATTTGCGTAACTATTTTTTATAATTTTTGCATTTAAAAAAGTATATTTTTGAAAATATAAGGTCGAATCTATAACAACAGAATCTTTATCTAAACTGCTATTATTTTTGAAATCTAATTGATTGCGCAAACGGGTATTTTCTTCTAAAAGAAGTTCATTTTCAGATTTTAAATTAAAATAATCAGAAATGTTAGAAACTTGAGAATATATGCCACCTGAAACAGCATTGGCAGAATTTATAAATTTACTTTTTTGAAAACTAAGATTGTTAAACGTAATTGCCAAAGCAATAAATTGCAACAACAAAAAGAATAAAAAATATTTAAACTTTTGAAAAAAGTAAATAAGTTGTTGCATTTTTAAAACTAGTACGTTTTTATTTCATTAATACATTTTTGTATTTATCTAATTCTTTTAAAGCAATACCTGTACCACGAACAACAGCACGTAAAGGATCTTCTGCTACATACACTGGTAAATCTGTTTTACGAGACAATCTTTTGTCTAAACCTCTTAACATAGACCCACCACCTGCTAGGTAAATACCTGTATTGTAAATATCTGCTGCCAATTCTGGTGGCGTTTTAGATAAAGTTTCCATAACAGCATCTTCTATTCTTAAAATAGATTTGTCTAATGCTTTTGCAATTTCTCTGTAAGAAACTTGTACTTGTTTTGGTTTACCACTTAGTAAATCTCTACCTTGAACTAACATATCTTCTGGCGGACTTTCTAAATCTTCTGTTGCTGCACCAATACTTATTTTTATTTTTTCTGCTGTGGTTTCTCCAACATGTAAATTATGTTGCGTACGCATGTAATACATAATATCATTTGTAAATAAATCTCCAGCAACTTTTACCGATTGATCGCAAACAATACCTGCTAATGCAATTACAGCAATTTCTGTAGTACCTCCACCAATATCTATAATCATGTTTCCCTTTGGCTCCATAATATCTATACCTACACCAATTGCTGCTGCCATTGGTTCGTAAATTAGATAAATTTCTTTAGCATTCATATGTTTTGCAGAATCGCGTACAGCACGTTTTTCTACTTCTGTAATTCCAGAAGGAATACAAATAACCATTCGTAATGCAGGTGGAAATAATTTCTTTTTAATAGAAGGAATTTGTTTTACAAACTCTTTTATCATTTCTTCAGAAGCCTGAAAATCTGCAATTACACCATCTTTTAATGGACGTATTGTTTTGATATTTTCATGGGTTTTTCCTTGCATTAAATTGGCTTCTTTACCAATGGCAATGATTTTTCCGGTAATTCTATTTCTTGCAACAATTGAAGGACTGTCTATCACCACTTTTCCATTGTGGATTATCAACGTATTTGCGGTCCCTAAATCAATCGCAATATCTTCCGTCATAAAATCAAAAAAACCCATAAAATATCTTTGTTGTATTATTTTAACTAATGTATTACAAACTTACTAAATTTCTGATTGTAAATACACTATAAATTATTAATGTTTAAAATGTCTTGTACCAGTCATTACCATAGACAAATCGTTATCATTACAATAATCTATACTTAACTGATCTTTAATAGAACCACCTGGTTGAATAACACTTTTTACGCCTGCTTTATCAGCAATTTCTACACAGTCTGGAAAAGGAAAAAATGCATCACTTGCCATTACTGCTCCGTTTAAATCAAACTTAAAACTGGTTGCTTTTTCTATGGCTTGATTTAATGCATCTACTCTACTTGTTTGTCCAGTTCCACCAGCTAACAACTGCTTATTTTTTACTAAAATAATAGTATTAGATTTTGTGTTTTTACATAATTTGGATGCAAATAATAAATCTTCTAACTCGCTTTCTGTTGGTTTATTGTTGGTAACGTATTTTAAATCTTCTAATTGATCTGTAACATTATCTTTGTCTTGCACTAAATTACCATTTAAGCAAGTTCTAATGGTTGTTTTTGGTAGCGCTACTTCTTTCTGAATTAAAATAATTCTATTCTTTTTTCCTTTTAAGATTGTTAATGCTTCTTCTGAATAACTTGGCGCAATAACTACCTCACAAAATAATTTATGAATTTCTTCTGCTGTAGCAGCATCAATTTCTGTATTAGCAATTAAAATACCACCAAAAGCAGAAACAGGGTCTCCTGCTAAAGCATCTACGTAAGCTTGTTTTATAGTATCTCTTTGAGCAAAACCACAAGCATTGTTATGTTTTAAAATGGCAAAAGTTGGTGCTTCTCCTTTAAATTCTTCTATTAAATTTACTGCAGCATCTACATCTAATAAGTTATTGTAACTTAATTCTTTACCATGTAGTTTATCAAACATTTCTTCTAAATCTCCAAAGAAATATCCTTTTTGATGTGGATTCTCACCATAGCGTAAAACTTGCGCTTTTGTTTCACTAACTTTTAATGCCGGTTCTTCATCTGCATTAAAATAGTTAAAAATTGCAGTATCATAATGTGAGGATATATTAAAAGATTTTGCCGCAAATTT
>NZ_CBFHJT010000018.1:20225-21628 GCF_965656025.1 Polaribacter sp. | reverse complement strand
ATTGTTAGAAAATCATCATACTGACCCATAGAAGAAACAGTAAATGTATCTTTAAAGTTTTTTGCTGCTGCTCTAATTAAAGAAATACCACCAATATCTATTTTTTCTACAATATCTTGCTCAGAAGCGCCAGAAGCAACTGTTTTTTCAAACGGATACAAGTCTACAATTACCAAATCTATTTGTGGTATGTTGTATTCTTTTAACTCAGCAACATCACCTTCATGATCTTGTCTATTTAAAATTCCGCCAAATACTTTTGGATGTAATGTTTTAACTCTACCGCCTAAAATAGAAGGATAAGAGGTAACATCTTCTACTGGAACTACAGATATACCAAGGTCTTTAATAAATTTTTCTGTGCCACCCGTAGAATAAATTGTTACGTTTAATTCGTTTAGTTTTTTTACAATCGGCTCTAAACCGTCTTTGTGAAATACTGAAATTAATGCAGATTTAATTGTTTTTGAAGTGCTCATTTAGTGTTGTGTTGTTAAGCACGCAAATTTAGTAAAATGAACCTACTAAGACAATAAAAAGATAGTAACAAAAACCAGAAGTAATTAACAACTATTGTACTTGCACTTTTGTTTTAAAAATTTCTACCAATGCTGTATAATTTCTTGGCTCTTTTCTCTCTTGTTTTCTTCTAGATAATAATACAATTTTAGAAAGAAAACTTTGTTGAGTTTTTCTCATTTTTTTAGGGGTATAAATAAGTTAGTCTGATAAATTTACTCTGCAGTTTCTAAGAAATTTCGAAACCATTGTACAAAACTCTCTGTGATAGATTGTTTTTTATTTACAAAATTTTTGTAATTACTTCCGTTAGCAACAGAAGTTGAGTATTGTTCTTTTCTCATTATATAGGGATTAAATGATTATAGAAAAACTATAAGTTATGTTAAATATACACCAAATATAAAAAAAAACAACGAAACCACAACTTTTTTATAAAATTGTTGCCACCTTTTCAGATACATATTCTAAAAGTTCTTCGTCTTTTGGAGTAAAAATGTTCGCTGTATGAGAATCTATGTCTATTTGTCCAATATTTTCTCCGTTTACAAAAACAGGAATTACAATTTCTGATTTTACCTTCCAACCACAAGATATATAGTTATCTTGTTCAGAAACATCTTGCACTACAAAATTACTATTAGAAACTGCTACTTGCCCACAAATACCTTTTCCAAAAGGAATGATAGTGTGTTCCGTTTCTTCTCCTGTATATTCTGCCAACTTTAATTCTTCTTTGTCGCCGTTTTTAAAATAGAAACCCACCCAATCATAATAAGATATTGTACTTTCCAACAAATTACAGATTGCTTGTAGTTTGTTTTCTACTGTTGTTTTTTCCGCAATAATTTTTGCTACTTTATTTTTTATAATATCAATTTCCA
>NZ_CBFHJT010000018.1:17065-20129 GCF_965656025.1 Polaribacter sp. | reverse complement strand
AAATTGCTTGTAGTTTGTTTTCTACTGTTGTTTTTTCCGCAATAATTTTTGCTACTTTATTTTTTATAATATCAATTTCCATTTTTGTATCTTCGTTTTGCAAATAGGTTGCAAATTTAAATGATTTTCTATTGTGAAAAAACATAAAAATGTTCTCATTTTTCTAATAAAGTTTTTTGTAACTTATGCATTATTATTCGTAATATATAATGTTTACTTACAAAAAACACAGCAAAAAGAACCTATCTTTAAAACTGCACCCATTACCACTTTAGTTGCAGATCAATCTGTAAATGTTATCGGTTTTTTTGGGTATGATGCTGGAGCATATCAACATAAAAAAGAGCTTTCTGTAAAATTGCTTATTAATGGAAAATACACAGCAAGAGTTATAGAGGGTTGCAACTCTTTAAGTATTATTATTTTATTTAATGCATTTATAATTGCTTTTGCTGGTTCTATTAAAGCCACTTTACTCTACTCTATTATTGGTAGTTTTTTAATATATGTTATTAATGTTTTGAGAATAGCTTTTTTGGCTGTTATGATTTATAAATACCCAAATCAACAAGAATTTTTACATAACATTATTTTTCCTGCCATAATTTATGGATTTGTATTTTTGCTTTGGGTTATCTGGGTTCAAAAATTTTCTAACCATAAAAAATGAATACTTACATAAAAATAGTATTGCTTCTAATAAGTTTCTTATTACTATTTTTAGTGAGAGGTTATGCTACAGATTTATTTTACGACCCTTTAATTGACTATTTTAAAAACGATTATCTATATACCAAAATACCAAAAGTAGATTTATGGAAGTTAACCATAGATATGTTTTTTAGATATGTGATAAACTCTCTTTTAACACTATCTATAATATGGTTACTTTTTGAAAGGAAAGATTATATAAAATTTACAGGATTCTTTTTAATGACCGCTTTTATTTTTCTCATCATCATTTTTACTTTTTTAGTTAAAAACCAATTTGAAAATGGTTATTTATTACCTTTTTATATTAGAAGATTTATAATTCATCCTTTATTTTTATTAATATTATTACCTGCATTTTACTTTCAAAAATTAAGCAATAGATAATTTAACATTTATTTTTCAGTAACAAATTGTAAATTTGCAGTAGAAATGAAAGCAGTTTTTACCAAATTATCGTCTATAATACTAGCCATACTAGTTTTGTTTTCTACTTTTTCTTTTGCAGTAGAAGCGCATTATTGTGGCGATTTTTTAATGGACATTTCTATAACAGGAGACACTGAAAACTGTGGTATGAAAATGGAGAAAAAATCATTTTCTAAAAAGAAAAACTGTTGTAAAGATGAAGTTATCACAGCAGAAGGTCAAGATGAGTTACAACAATTTAATGAGTTAAAATTAAATCTTGACAAACAACAATTTGTAACTGCTTTTTTAATTTCTCACCAAGATTTATTTGTAGAAAAAACAACAAAAAATACTTTTTACAAAGACTTTTCTCCACCTGATATCCCTAAAGATTATCAAGTTTTATATCAATCTTTTTTAATTTGATTTTATAATAACGTCAACTATCAAACAAACTTCTAACTTTAGAAGAAATAGTTATTTATTATAAAAATCAATATCAATGAAAAAATATATATTTAGTAGTTTCTTACTGCTATTTCCAATAATTATTCTTGCACAAAACACCTTAAAAGGAATGATTATGGACAAACAAAATCCTAAAGATCATCTAGGTGTACCTGGTGCCACTGTAAATTGGCTAAATACAAGCATAGGTACAGTTACCAATGAAAAAGGTTGGTTTACAATACCCTACAAACCTGAATATAAAAAACTCGTAGTAAGCTATATTGGCTATAAAACTGATACCATTACCATTACTAGTTTAGAGCCTCTTCATCACTTTATAACACCTGAAAATAGTTTAGAAGAAATTACCGTAAAAAGCAAAAGAGATGCTGTTCAAAAATCTTTATTTGCAACTGCAAATATGTTTACAGTAAATAATGATGAATTGTTAAAAGCTGCTTGCTGTAATTTGGCAGAGAGTTTTGAAACAAACCCTTCTATTGACGTTAGTTTTTCTGATGCTTTAACAGGTACAAGACAAATACAAATGCTGGGTTTAAAAAGCCCTTATTTACTAATAACTCAAGAAAATGTACCTTCTGTTAGAGGGGCTGCTCAGGCATTTGGTTTAACTTTTACACCCGGTACTTGGGTAGAAAGTATACAAATTACGAAAGGCGCTGGTTCTGTTGTAAATGGTTTCGAAAGTATTTCTGGACAAATTAATGCAGAATTGGTAAAGCCATTTTCTGATAACAAATTGTTTGTAAATGCCTATAGTTCTTTAAACGGACGTCTAGAATTAAATACGCATTTTAATCAGAAAATATCTGATAAATGGCAAGCAGGTTTATATGTACATGGAAATTATAGAGGTCAAAAATTTGATAGAAACAATGATAATTTTTTAGATGCTCCTTTGGCGAATCAAATAAATGTAATGAATCGTTGGCAATACACAGATGCCCAAAATGGATGGGTTAGCTTTATCAATTTTAGGTTTTTAAATGATGAAAAACAAACTGGAGAATTGAATTTTAATCCTGAAACAGACCGAGGAACTACGAATGCTTGGGGAAGTGAAATAGATACCAGACGTTTTGAAACCTCTGCAAAATTGGGTTATGTTTTTCCAGAACTTCCTTTTCAAAGTTTTGGCTTTCAATTTGCATATAGCAACCACCAACAAGATTCTTATTTTGGGTTAAATGTTTACGACATAAAGCACGAAAGTTTATACTCTAATCTATTATTTAATTCAATTATTGGTGATACTAGAAACAAGTTTAAAACAGGAATTAGTTTTACATATGATAAATATGATGAATTAGTAAATACATCAAACTTCAATAGAAAAGAACAATCTATGGGTGCTTTTTTCGAATATGCATTCGATAATTTAGAAGGTTTTAGCTTTACTGCAGGTATGCGAGTAGATACGCATAATTTATTAGGTACTTTTATAACACCCAGATTACATTTAAGGTATGCG
>NZ_CBFHJT010000018.1:3919-16967 GCF_965656025.1 Polaribacter sp. | reverse complement strand
GCCTTGGGAAAACAGCGTTTTTAGAGCCTCTGCTGGAAGAGGAAAAAGAAGCGCGAATATTTTTGCAGAAAATCAGCAATTTTTTGCGAGTTCTAGACAAATTAATATTGATAATGTTGGTGGAAATATTTATGGCTTAAATCCTGAAATTGCATGGAATTACGGAATTTCTTACATGCAGAAATTTAAGATTTTTGAGCAAAAAGGAGATATTACCTTCGATTTTTACAGAACCGATTTTAGCAATCAAGTTGTGGTAGATTGGGAAAACCCACAAGAAATTTCTTTTTACGATTTAGGGGGTAAAAGTATTGCTAATAGTTTTCAGGTTGAATTATATTATCAATTAAGTAAAGGGTTTAATGTAAGAACTGCGTACAAGTATTTTGATGTTGCTACAGATTACAAAAATGGTAATTTAGAGAAACCTATTCAGCCTAAAAACAGGTTTTTTGCCAACCTTTCTTACGAAACCAATTTGCAAGAAAATGGATCTCAATGGAAATTTGACGCTACCTTTAATAGTATTGGAAAACAACGTTTACCAAACACAAGTAGCAACCCTAGCCAATATCAATTGGCAGCATTTTCAGATTCTTTTCAGCTACTAAACAGCCAAGTAACTAGAGTGTTTTCTAATAAATTTGAAGTTTATGTAGGTGCAGAAAATTTAACCAATGTTCAACAAAAAAATCCTATTTTAGCAAGTGACAATCCTTTTGGACCATATTTTGATACGACTATTGTGTATCAACCCATTTTTGGACGTGCTATTTATGCAGGATTAAGATTTAAAATTAAATAAACAATCCACACAGTGGAATTCAATAAAATTAAAACAATAAAAATGAAAAAAATAATATTTATACTCAGTCTATTCTTACTTGGTTTCTCTACACAAGCACAAGAAAAAATTAAAAAGAAAAACAAAAATGCCAAAGTTACTTTTAAAGTAGATGGTATTTGTGGTATGTGTAAAAAACGAATAGAAACTGCTGCCTTAAAAACAAGAGGTGTAAAATTTGCTGTTTGGGATGTGAAATCGCATCAACTCAACCTAATTATGGATGAGCGTAAAACTGAGGTTGCTAAAGTTCAAAAAAATATAATGGCTGTTGGGCATGATATTTTATTAGATAAAGACAAAAAATTAGAAGCAACAGAAGAAGCTTACAACTCCGTGCATCCTTGTTGTAAATACAGAGATAACAAAATTATAGAAGATCATAATGGAGAGTTGAAAAAACAATAAATATATTAACACATAAAAAGATAAAACCTACACACATTTGTGTAGGTTTTTTTATGCTTTCACCTTTTTTACAACCACTAAAATCATATTAAAGAACCAAACCCAAACACATTAACAAATAAACAGTAAAAGCAACTTTTTTAAATATTATTAATATTAAAAACAAAATATTACCAATTATTTTTCAATATAAACCAAATATTTATGATTTATATTGAATTATCCATACTTGTAAAAAGAAATAGTTTTATAATTTAGTGGTATTAATTTTTAAAACTACCAAACACATGAATTCAGGAAATTTTAATAGACGAGAATGGTTAAAAAAAGGAGCTTTATCTTTGGGAGCTTTAGCATTTATGCCAAGTGATATTTGGAGTGCGTCTGTTTTAGAGGCACAAAACAATAACAGTCCCTTTTTATTTAACAGCAGTGGTGTTTTTAATGAGTTTACACCTCCTTTCTTAGACAAGGAAGAAGATTTGGTAATTTTAAGAGCTAATGAAAATCCTTATGGCCCACCACCGAAATCTGCAGCTGCTTTTCAAAAAGAAGTATTTAATGGAAATCGTTATTCGTGGAAAACGTTAACGAATTTAAAAGAAAAAATTGCCACTAAAGAAGGAATTAATCCAGATCAAATTTTAATGGGGCCTGGTTCATCAGACCTATTAGAAAAAGTAGCAATGGTACTTTTTCAAAACGGAGGTAACGTTGTTAGTGCAGACCCAAGCTATATGTCTTTAATTGTTGTCGCTAAATCTGTAGGTGGAAAATGGAAATCTTACAAATTATTAGAAGATTCTCAACATGACTTAGATGCAATGGAAGCTGGTATAGATAAAGATACTAAACTGGTTTATATCTGTAACCCAAACAATCCTACAGGGTCTATTACGGATGCTAAAAAATTAAAAGATTTTTGTAGTAGAGTTTCAGAAAAAGTACCTGTTTTTGTAGACGAAGCTTATATAGAGTTGTCTAAAAAGGGAATTAAAGATTCTATGAATTCTTTAGTTGCTGAAGGTAAAAATGTTATTGTTGCTAGAACATTTTCTAAAATCCATGGAATGGCTGGTTTACGAATTGGCTATGTAATTGGTAAAAAAGAAACGCTAGATAGCATTAGCGAAATTACTCGTGGAGGAATGGGAATCACTGGACCATCAATTATGGCTGCAACTACTAGTTTAGATGATGAGGCTTTTTTAATGTCTTGTAAAACTAAAATTACAGAAGCAAGAAACTTTACTTTGTCATATTTAAAAGAAAATAATTTTTCTTACTTACCCTCTGAAACTAACTTTATTATTTTTGAAATCCCTATGGATGGAAAAGAGTTTCTAAAGAAAATTTACTCTAAAAAAGTAGCTGTAAGAGCTTTTAAATTTTGGGATAAAAACTGGTGCAGAGTTAGTATAGGTACTACAGAAGAAATGAAAAAATTTACCAACGCTATTACAGAAATATTTGCTTAATTTATGAATGGTGCATTAGAAAAAACAATTTCTTTTTTACTGTTTATTTTGATTGGAATTTTATTAAAAAAGAAAATTCCAGCAGGCGACCAGACCAAAGGATTAAAAAATTTAATACTAACCATTGCATTGCCTGCAACCATATTTATTGCCTTATTAAAAGTAAAAATTAATGGAGACTTATTACTGTTTCCTATTTTGGCATTAGGATTTAATGCTATTCTTTTTGTTTTTACACCATTTTTATTAACTCTAATTGGTATTGATAAAAATTCAGCAAATGGGAAAACAGCCAAACTATTAATCCCTTCTTTAGCCCCAGGTTTATCTTGTTTTCCTTTTATTTTAGAGTTTTTAGGAGATGCATCTCTTGCAAAAGCTGCAATGGCGGATTTAGGTAACAAGTTTTTTGTACTATTTCTTTTATATTTAGTAGCTCTTAAATGGCATTACAATCAAGCAGATTTTACAGCTAATTCTCTAAAATCTAAACTAAAAATGCTACTTAAAACAATGGCTTATGAACCTGTAAACCTATTTATTTTTGCAGCACTTATACTTGTTGGTTTTGGGATTACTTTAGATAAATTTCCAAATTTTTTATCGATTACTTTAACAAGATTAAGTTTTGTAATGACACCTCTAGTTTTAATTTTTATTGGTTTGGCTGTAAAAATTAAAAAGAAACAGTTTTTTCAACTGTTCTCTCTACTCCTGTTAAGGGCTGCCTTTACATTACTGCTAATAGCAGGTATTATATTTTTTATAGATTTAACTATTGCCAACGATATTTTAGTGATGATTGTTTTTGCACTAAGCGCCTGTAGTTTTTGGCCTTTTGCGCATATTTCTGCTGTAAATTATAAAGAAGAAAAAGAAAATACCAAATCTAAAACGTTCAATACCAATTTTGCACTTTCTATCTTAGCCTTATCATTACCAATTTCTGTACTTCTTATTTTAGGTATTTTAAGTACAGGTGAAACATTTGTTTCTATTGGAAATTTACTAATTCTAAGCGGATGTTTAGCTTTTGTTGGTATTTTGTACCCGTTAGTAAAAGCTTTTAAAAAAAGCACATCTACCGAAAAAAGAAATGTAACAAAAACAAAAAAACAACTAATTACAGATCAACAATAGTGTAAAATATTATTTTTTCTGACCAATTGTTAAAAGCTCATTCCATTGTGTGGTAAATCTAGGGCTTCTGTGTTCTTTAATTAATCCCCATTCTTTTTCTCTATTTCCCACAGTTGCTAGCTTAACTTTGTTTTTACCAAACTTGCTATTGAGCTGATCTATTACATCAGATAGTTTTTTACTTTCTGCTTTATGCTCTTGATGAAAAAGGCTTATTTGAACTTGATTTTCTGGAATTAAATGAAACAAATTAACACCTACTTTTTTATAACGATAACCTGGTTTGTAAATTTTTTTCAGTCCTTTTAAAGCCTCTTTTGTTAACTTTACAGTATTGTTTGTGGGTGTATCTAAGGTGATAATTATTTTATTACGGTACTGATTGTCGATATTGCTAAAAGAGTTGGTGTGTAAAAAAACCTCTATACAACCTGCTGCCGAACCTTGCTGACGCAATAAATCTGCTACTTCTGCCACATAAAAACTGGTAGCTTCTGAAATAATACTGTAATCTGTTAATTTTTTTCCGAAAGATTTTGCGGTACCAATCCCTTTTTTGGGTTTTACAATATCTACCAAATTATGGCAAGGAAAATTGTTTAGCTCTCTCCACAAACGCTCTCCAACAACGGTCATTTCTTTACGTACCCAAGCCAAAGGCATGTTGGCAAAATCTAAGGCTGTTTTTGCACCTGTATTTTCTACACGAATGGTGTGCTTACGTCCTATACCCCAAATATCTTTTACCTTTGCTAATTGTAATAAATGGGTTCTTTTTTTTGCTGTATCTATTACCAAAACCCCTTTATTTTCTGGAATTTTCTTTGCAAATTTATTGGCTATTTTAGAGAGCGATTTTGTTTTGGCAACTCCTACTCCAACAGGAATTCCGGTGTTTTTATGAACCCTATTTTTTATTTTATGGGCAATTGCCTCAATTTCATCTGCTTGGTAGTGAGATAAATCTACAAAACTTTCATCGATACTATATTCTTCTACCATTGGCGAAAATTCTCGTAAAGTATCCATCACTCTTTGAGACATGTCTGCATACAAGGTATAATTAGAAGAAAAACAAGTGACGTTATTGGCTTTTAAAATGTCTTTTATTTTAAAAACAGGCTGAAACATAGGAATGTGTGCCAGCGCTTTTGCTTCTTTATTGGCAGCAATTACACAACCATCATTATTACTTAAAACTACTACTGGTTTCCCTTTTAAATCGGGTCTAAAAACTTGTTCGCAAGATGCGTAAAAACTATTACAATCTACTAAAGCAATCATAAAGTAGATTTTATAATATAAGTGATGACACCCCAGAGCTGTATTTCTTCTTTAGCGTTGGTATCTATTCTTATAATTTGAAAAGCACCTTCTTTTGCAATAACCGCCAACTGATTATTTTTAGGCGATAATGATTTATCGATAATTAAAACATCTTTCTCTAAAATATCAAATTCAGCAAAACTATTGTCGATAACACGCACATAAAAAGTAGCTGAAGGATTGTTTATTAAAACGTCGTTTAAATCTATTCTGGGTTCTGTGTAATGTGTGGCAGGACTAGAAAAACCCGTCTGTTTTGGACGCGCAACTCTGTAACTTTTTTTGGTTTTTTGCACCAATTTTGTTTCTCCTAATTTCACACTTTAAAATTACAAGAAAAAGGAATTGGTAAATGTTAATTTTAGAGAAGTAATTAACAAATTTTAATGTTTTTAGATTTATTATTTAAAAAAAGCAGTTACAAATCGATAATATGACTTTAGCAAGCTAACAGTAATTAATGTATCTTGTTTTATGAAACCATGGTTTATTGTGATACTAAAAAAGCAATTGTTTTAAATTGCCTTAATGCTTCAATAATTTATGTAACTTTCCTTTTATAAGAATCAGGTAAACTCCACTTTTATATTTGCGTAAGTCTATCTTTTTACTTTCTCCAGAATTCAGTAAAGCACCTTTAATGGAAAACACCTCCCATTCTATTACTTCTGGCAGATGTACAAGCCCATTTGTAGGGTTAGGAAACAATAATTTCTTTTTTTCTAGTATTCCGTCAATACCTAATTGGCTGGATGCAGGAGTTCCGTATAATGGCCATTTGTTTAAATAATCAGGTTTTTCGGATAGAAACAAAGATGCAGGTATCTGATCTTCAGGTTTCATATCTCCCCAAACTACGTTTCCATCCTCACCTTCAACAGAAACATTTAAAATGTTTCCACCAGAAAAGGTGTTTTTTCCAGGCATACCCACTTCTCCATCTCTTATTCCAGTTCTCTCTCCATTTTCGCTTTCAATTTCATTTCCAATAATCGTCATATCCTCCACAAAGCGACTTGTACTGCCAATTTGAGTTATGGCATGGTTTCTAAACCACATTGTATAACGTGTTCCCCAACCTGCTCTTTCATTTCCGTCATCAAAAATTTCTTTACCATAGTTTCCTTCAAAAAGGTTATTATGGCATCCTTTTGAATTATGTTGACCTATATCTCCATAATGATTGTAAGGTGACTCAGCTCTATTATAAGCAAATACACTGTGATTTGTACCAAATTAAGAAATGAAAAAATGGCGGAGATTGGAGCCTCTATTGTTGATTAAATTTACTCGAGTGCAAGAAACCAGCGAAATGCCATATTGGTAACCACCACACTTATCACAACCAAAATTGCCATGCAAATAGTTTTGAAAGAAAATCACATCTCTTGAGTTGAATAAGGCTATGTGCGTTTTTAGTACATTTTTACTTTCTATGTTAGAGAATTCTGCATTTTGAAGCATTCTCAAGTAGATATTCACATCTCCATTACCGTTTGTTGTTGAAGGTCTCTCAATATAGAAATTATGAAATCGAATATTTTTTAAAAAGTTCATTTTTAATACTGTGGTATGATCTTTAAAAAAAGGAATACCGAAGTTCATATCAAGACTAAGTTCATTGCCTGATTTTGCAATAATTTTAAAAATCTGTGTTTCCTTCCCTGTAATAAGTGGATTAGCATTTGGTCTAATAAGTGATCCACCCTGTTTAACAATAAAATAATCACCTACATTAAGTCCGCTTGTAGAGGTTAAAGTAACTTTTGAGTCACTACGTGACGCATCAGCTGCTAACTTATAATCTCCAGATTCATTGCCAAATATCGTTATGTATCCAGCATTTGCTCCTCCTTGAAGCATAAATTTGGTAGCTTTTCCTTCACCAACAATTTGTATATCACCTTTTAATATTTTCAATCGTGACTTAATATGAAAAGTTCCGACAGGAAACTTCAGAATCCTCTTTCCACTTCCATTATTGATTATTGACATTACTTTTGGAGCGATATCTTCTGGTGCACCTGGAACAATACCTCTTTTGGTGACGTCTATAATTTCCCAATTTCCAGAACTATTCCATTTAAAATTTTGCCATTTTGTAGCAGATAAACGACCAAGAGGTATATCCCCAAAATCAATAACTTCTGTTTGGGCTTTCAAAGATGAAAGGGTAAAAAACAAAACAAGGATATATACTGTTTTCATTTTAATGATATTAAATAGTATTAATTGCATATCATCATTTATCTTTAATAATTGCAACACATTTTTCTTAATCCAATTTTTACCAATAACATTGGTTTAAAAAAAATAATAATGACACAAGAAAAAGTCTTGTTTTTTAGTGGACTAAATTTTAATTGATTAACCTAGTGCAAAATAAGAAAATTGATACTGTAAAACAATATATAAATTATTTTCCATTTTTTTAGCAGACTATACTCGCGTTAAGGATAGAAACGACATCCTTTTTTTAGGAACGAAAAAAAGACATAGTCTTTCGTCTTCGCTCAAGATAAATTCCAGCCTGTTAAAACCTGCCTGCAGCATGCAGGCGTCCAAATAAAAAAACTCTTTCAATGAAACTGAAATAGATTCAGTTCAAATGAAAGAGTTTCTAAGTATTATAATTAGATTCCTGCCTACGTAGGAATGACAACGTCTTTTAGAATTAGTAACTAAACATAAAGTCTAGTATCTGTAATGTTCTGGCTTATATGGACCTTCTACTGTAACTCCAATATATTCAGCTTGGTCGTTACGTAATTCCGTAAGCTCTACACCAATTTTTTCTAAGTGTAATTTTGCTACTTTTTCATCTAAATGTTTTGGTAACATGTATACTTTGTTTTCGTAAGCATCTGCATTGTTCCAAAGCTCCATTTGTGCCAATGTTTGATTGGTAAATGAGTTAGACATTACAAAACTTGGATGCCCAGTTGCACAACCTAAGTTTACCAAACGTCCTTCTGCCAAAATAATAAGGTCTTTACCATCTATGGTATATTTATCTACCTGAGGTTTGATTTCTACTTTAGTATCGCCATAATTATTGTTTAACCAAGCAATGTCTAATTCGTTATCAAAATGCCCAATGTTACAGATAATTGTTTTGTCTTTTACACCTTTAAAGTGTTCTTCTTTTACAATATCTTTATTACCTGTTGTAGTAATAATAATATCTGCATTCCCCATAACCGTTTCTAGTTTCTTAACTTCAAAACCATCCATAGCTGCTTGTAACGCACAAATTGGATCTATTTCTGTAACTGTAACAATAGAACCTGCACCTTTAAAAGAAGCTGCTGTACCTTTACCAACATCTCCATAACCACAAACTACTACTCTTTTACCAGCTAACATAATATCTGTTGCTCTCCTAATTGCATCAACAGCAGATTCTTTACAACCGTATTTGTTATCAAATTTTGATTTAGTAACAGAATCGTTAATATTAATTGCTGGCATTGGTAATGTGCCGTTTTTTACTCTTTCGTATAATCTGTGAACTCCAGTAGTTGTTTCTTCTGACAATCCATTGATTCCTGCAGCCAATTCTGGATATTTATCTAAAACCATATTGGTTAAATCTCCACCATCATCTAAAATCATATTTAATGGTTTTTTGTCTTCACCAAAAAATAAGGTTTGCTCTATACACCAATCAAATTCTTCTTCGTTCATTCCTTTCCACGCATAAACTGGTGTTCCTGTTGCAGCAATTGCAGCTGCTGCTTGGTCTTGAGTTGAAAAAATGTTACAAGAACTCCAAGTAACGTCTGCACCTAAAGCTTGTAAAGTTTCAATTAAAACTGCAGTTTGAATGGTCATGTGCAAACATCCTGCAATTCTTGCGCCCTTTAAAGGTTGTGCATCTCCATATTCTTCTCTTAACGCCATTAAACCTGGCATTTCTGCTTCTGCTAATTCAATTTCTTTTCTTCCCCAATCTGCTAAAGAGATATCTTTTACTTTAAATGGAACGTAAGCTGTATTTGTGCTCATATTTTGTATCTTTATATTCTATTTTTTAAAGGTGCAAAGATACGATTTAGATTTTAAAATATATGGCTCTTTACAAAACATTAACGGTTAACAAAACTACTAAAGTACTGATTTGGAAGATTGAAGAATCTATTGCCGAATTAAAAAAAGATACCCCACTTTCTAAAAATAGTGAAACTCGTTTACATTCCATGAGGTCTGAGCTGCATCAAAAAGGTTTTTTAAGCATTAGACATTTGCTAAAAAACGTAGGTTATACTGATTTTGATTTGATTTATGATGAGTTTGGCAAACCGCATTTAAAAGATGGTAAATTCATTTCCATAACTCATTCTTTTACTTTTACTGCCATTATTATTTCTGATGATTTGCACGTGGGTATAGACATTGAAAAACAACGAGATAAAATTTTAAAAATAGCACATAAATTTACGCCCATAGAAGAGTATAAAACCATTGCAAATGTTGATGCTTTGATTAGTAAACTAACCATTGTTTGGGGGGCTAAAGAGAGTTTGTATAAAATTTACGGAAAGAAAAAACTACTATTCTTACACCATATTTATATTGAAGATTTTAAGTTTGCTGATGAAAAAACAAGTGGAGAAATTAAATATAATGGTGAAAAAATGACCTACGAAATAGCCTTTTTAGAGTTTGAAGGCTTTACTTGTGTGTATGCTTATTAATTTGTTTCTGAAAAATTAAAAATTCTAAAATTTTCATTTATTTTTTGCTGTAAAATTTCTAAAGGCACACCTTTTAATTTTGCCATTTTTACATACACCTCTACAATTGTACTGTCTTTATCATCGGTTTCTAAAAATAGTTTTTCTAATGGTACTTTTGCAACTACCTCTTGCAACTTTTTATTGTTGATGATAGCTGTTCCAAAAGATAGTAAAATTCCGTTTTTTAATAAACTTTGGGCAACTTGCCAGTTTTTATTAAAACCATGCACTAGCCAAACTTGTGTTCGTTTTAGCTCTTTTTTAAATGCTATTATATCTTGATAAGCCTTTACGCAATGAATTATTAGAGGCTTTTTGTATTTTTCTGAAAGTTGAATTTGCTTTTTAAAAACGGTTTTTTGTAGCTCAAAATCAGTTTTTATAGCTTTGTCTAAACCACATTCGCCAAGAGCAACACAATTTTTATGTTGCAGTTTTTGGGCTAAAATTAAAAGTTCTTCATCAATTTTATTTTTATTGATAAACCATGGATGAATCCCTATGGAAAAGGGTGTTGAAAAATCTAAAGAAACTGGATATTTATTTTCTACGGAAATTACGTTTTCTGAAACTCGTTTTTTGTGAGTATGGATGTCTATAAAATCCAAATGATTATTCTTTATTTTTAGAATCTATAATGATAGTTACTGGACCGTCGTTTAACAATTCTACTTTCATATCTGCACCAAACTCACCTGTTTGTAATTTTTTATTTAGTTCTTTTTCTAAGGATGACAAAAATTTCTCATACAAAAGAATGGCAATTTCTGGCTTTGCAGCTTTTATATAACTAGGTCTGTTTCCTTTTTTGGTGGCTGCATGCAAGGTAAACTGACTTACAACTATTACTTCTCCATTACAATCTTTTAAAGATTTGTTCATTACACCATTTTCATCATTAAAAATGCGCAAGTTTGCGGTTTTTCTGACTAAAAAATCGATATCTTCCTGCGTATCTTCTGCAACAACACCTAATAAAACCAATAAACCTGTTTTTATATTGGCAACTTTTTCACCTTCAATGGTAACGCTTGCTTTTGATACTCTTTGGATTACTGTTTTCATAATTAGTCATTATCTTCTTCGTCCCAAATATCAGTTCTAAAATGTTCTGTTTCTTCTTCTCCTTCTATAATTTGCAAATAGCTTTTGTAACGAGACCAAGAAATTTCTTCGTTTTCTAAAGCTTCTTTTACAGCACAATGTGGTTCTTTTAAGTGAATGCAATTGTTAAACTTACAATCTTGTTTTAGTGCAAAAAACTCTGGAAAATAATCACCCAACTCGTATTTATCCATATCTACCACTCCAAAACCTTTGATACCTGGTGTGTCTATAATTCTGGCATCGAAACTTAAATCGAACATTTCTGCAAAAGTTGTGGTGTGTTGCCCTTGTTTGTGTTGGTCTGAAATTTCTTTGGTTTTTAAATCTAAACTAGGTTCTATCGCATTTACCAATGTGGTTTTACCTACTCCTGAATGCCCTACAAACATTGAGGTTTTGTCTTGCATCATTTCTTTTATGGTAGCAACGTTTTTTTGTTCAGTGGCAGAAACTTCTACACATCTATAACCAATAGCTTCATAAATGTCTTTTAGGTATAAAATTTCTGCTCTTTCTTCAATTTCATAAGCATCAATTTTATTAAAAACTAAAATTACATCTATTCTATAAGCTCTTGCAGAAACTAAAAAACGGTCTATAAATGTGGTAAATGTTGGTGGATTATTAATAGTGATTAATAAAAAAACCTGATCTATATTGGCAGCAATAATATGGGTTTGCTTAGAGAGGTTTACAGATTTACGTACAATAAAGTTTTCTCTATCTAATATTTTTTTAATGACTCCTGTTTCTTCATCTCCTTTTTTTTCGATATCAAATTGCACTTTATCGCCAACCGCAATTGGGTTGGTACTTTTAATGCCTTTGATTCTGAATTTTCCTTTAATTCTACATTGATGAAAGTTCCCTAGTGTATCTTTTACAAAATACCAACTTCCTGTAGATTTATATACTGTTCCTGTCATTATTACAAAGATGCAGAATTTTAAGTTATTATGATAATGTCAGTTCGAGTAAAATTTTGAACATATAAAAAAACTTACAGATTAGGGTAAAATAAGCCCCTTCAGGTTTTAAAAACCTGAAGGGGCTAAAAATATTTTTAAATAACTTATTTTCGGAGTTTTCAGTTCGCGTTAAGGATTGAGCAACTGTTTGAGCTCTCACGCGTTTTGGCGTGAAGCGAGTGCCTTCCGACTGCGCTCAAGATAAACTCCAGCCTAACCAAGCTTTTTGGCTTGGGAACGCCCAAAAAAATAATACCTACAAGATTTTAAAAACCTTGTAGGTACTTTTATTTAGCTACTGAAACAAGTTCAGCAGAAAAAACTTTCATAGAGTTTTAGCCATTAATAATTTTTTCTTGATGATTGATAGATTCTTGATGAATTGCTTTGAACATTCTCAACACAAACTCTTCACTTAAACCTTTTTGCTCGCCTTCTAAAATCATGTTACCAAGAATTTCGTTCCAACGTTTTGATTGTAAAACTGCAACGTTTTTTTCTTTCTTTAAAGCTCCTATCTGATCTGAAACTTTCATTCTTTTTCCTAACAATTCAATCAATTGATCGTCTGCAACATTAATTTGTGCACGTAAATTATTTAAAGAATTTTCGTATTCTATTTCTGTATTGGTTTCTTTTCTAATCTTTAAATCTTCCATAATTTGCTTCAGTTTTGTTGGTGTAACTTGCTGTGCAGCATCAGACCAAGCATTATCTGGATCCCAATGTGTTTCAATCATTAAACCATCAAAATTTAAATCTAAAGCAGTTTGCGAAACATCAAAAATCATTTCTCTATTTCCTGTAATATGAGATGGGTCACAAATTAAAGGTAAATCTGGAAATTTATTTTGAAATTCAATGGCTATTTGCCATTCTGGAACATTTCTATATTTGGTTTTTTCATAGGTAGAAAATCCTCTATGGATGGCTCCTAAATTTTTAATTCCTGCTGTGTACAATCTTTCGATACCCCCCAACCACAATGCTAAATCTGGGTTTATTGGGTTTTTAACCAAAACAATTTTATCTGTTCCT
>NZ_CBFHJT010000018.1:0-3821 GCF_965656025.1 Polaribacter sp. | reverse complement strand
TTGTAAAGCATCTGCAATTTCTTGCATAATAAAAGGAGATACTGCTGTTCTTGCACCAATCCATAATAAATCTACATCATTTTCTAACGCTAATTTACAGTGTGCAGCATTGGCAACTTCTGTACAGGTTTTCATACCTGTTTCTTCTTTTACCTTTTTTAACCAACCTAAGCCTAAGGCACCAACACCTTCAAAATTTCCTGGTCTTGTTCTTGGTTTCCAAATTCCTGCTCTATAATAGTTTACATCAGAATCTTTTAATTCGTGTGCAATTTTTAAAACCTGTTCTTCGGTTTCTGCACTACAAGGCCCTGCTATTACTAGTGGATGATCTAATTTCATATCGTCCAACCATGTTCTTAATGCTGCTGTATTCTTCATTTTTCTACTTGTTTTGGCTCTTATTTTATGCCGTTTAAAATTTGTTTTATATAATTTGTATTCTCCATTTCGTTAAAAATTTCAGAGAAATTATCTTGTTGCATCAACTCTTTAAAGTGTTGTAAATTGCTGATGTATTCTTCTAATGTTTCTATTACGTTTTCTTTATTCTGCTTAAAAATTGGTGTCCACATTGCTGGACTACTTTTTGCCAAACGAACTGTAGATTCGAAACCAGAACCTGCCATATCAAAAATATCGCGCTCGTTTTTTTCTTTATTGATAACTGTTTTACCCAACATAAATGCACTAATGTGGGATAAGTGCGAAACATACGCAATATGTTTGTCGTGAGAAACTGGATCCATATATCTGATACGCATTCCAATGGCTCTAAAAAGCTCTAAAGCTTTTTCTTGCAGTTTAAATGTTGTTTTTTCTACTTCGCAAATAATGTTAGTTTTCCCTTTATATAAGCCAAAAATTGCTGCTGTAGGTCCAGATTTTTCTGTTCCAGCAATTGGATGACAGGCTAAAAAATTGCGTCTTCTTTTATGATGTTCAACAACTTTACAAATGGCTTCTTTTGTAGAACCTGCATCTACAACTAAGGAATCGTCTGATATTTTATCTAAAATAGTTGGTAACAATTTCACAGTTGCATCAACAGGAATAGATACAATTACCAAATCTGCGTTTTCAAGATCATCTAAGGTCGCTTTTTTGTCAATTAATTTTAATTCTAACGCTTTATTTAGAGTTTCGTCTTTTCTACTAATACCATGAATTACAACTTCTGGATTGTGGTTTTTGATATCGATAGCAAAACTACCGCCAATTAAACCCACACCGATCATGTATATATTTTTCATTGTTTACGCTTTTCGCCTTTAGCTGTTTACTTTTTGCTAATGGCTAATTGCCAAAAGCTGAAAGCCTATTTATTGCTTCTTTAATTATCTCTTTTGTTACACACAATGAAAAGCGAATATAACCTTCTCCTTGAGAACCAAAAATGGTTCCTGGTGTGATAAAAATATCATTTTTGTACAATACTTTATCTGTAACTTCTTCTGATTTTTTTCCTTCAGGAATTTTTGCCCAAACAAATAATCCTGTTGAGTTTGTATCGTATTTTGCACCTAACTTATCTGCTAATTTCCAAATGAGTTTTCTACGTTCTTCGTATACCTTATTTTGTTCTAAAAACCAATCGTCAGATAAATGTAAAGCCTCTATGGCTCCTTTTTGAATTCCGTAAAACATCCCAGAATCCATATTCGATTTTACTTTTAGAACCTCGTTGATGAAGGTTGCATTTCCTAACAACATACCAACTCGCCAACCAGCCATATTGAAAGTTTTACTCAAAGAATTTAGTTCTAGAGCAATGTCTTTAGCACCATCAACTTGTAAAATACTTATTGGATTATCGTTTAGAATAAAACTATATGGATTGTCATTAATAATTAAAATATGATGTTTTTTACCAAATGCAACTAGCTTTTCAAATGTTTCTAAAGTGGCATTTGTACCTGTAGGCATGTGAGGATAATTTACCCACATAATTTTTACATCTGTTAAATCTTGACTTTCTAACTCATCAAAATTTGGCTGCCAATTTTTATCATTACTTAAATTGTAAAACAACGGTTTTGCCCCAACTAATTTTGTAACGGATGTGTATGTTGGGTACCCAGGATTTGGAATTAATACTTGATCACCTTCATTTAAAAAAGCCATAGAAATGTGCATAATTCCTTCTTTACTTCCCATTAAAGGTAAAATTTCATTCTCTGGATTTGCCACTACAGAAAACTTATTTTTATAAAAATTAGCAATAGCGTTTCTTAGTTCTGGTAATCCTTGATAAGATTGATATTTATGTGCAGAAGCATCATTTAAACTGCCTTGAATTGCGGCTAAAACTTTTATTGGTGGCTGTAAGTCTGGAGAACCAATGCCCATATTTATAATAGGTTTTCCTGCAGCCATTAATCCTCTTACTTCTCTTAATTTTTTAGAAAAATAGTATTCTTTAACAGTATCTAATCTTTTTGCGGGTTGTATCATTTTCTCCCGTTTTTATAGGTTCCTAAAACTTTAAATTCTTCTGCCATTATTTTTATAATTGATTCAGCTTTTTGATAGTCTTTGTATTCATCAAAAGTAATGTCTACAAAAAACGAATATTTCCAAGGGGTTTCTATAACTGGTAAAGATTGAATTTTAGTCAAATTCATTTTGCAATCGCTCAATACATTTAAAATAGTTGCTAAACTTCCTCTTTTATGATCTAACTGAAATTTTAATGATGCTTTATTAATTTGGTCAATTCCGTTTTTTGGCTCAGTGGTTTGTACAATTACAAATCGAGTTGAGTTGTCTTTAATCGTTTGAATTTCATCTTCTAAAACTTGTAAACCAAAAATTTCTGCAGCAATTTTTGGTGCTATTGCAGCAATACCGGTTAAGTTTTCTTTTGCAATTCTTTTTGCCACTTCTGCAGTATCTACATCTTCTACCAATTTTATATGTGGATAGCTTTTAAAAAACTCCTTACACTGTAACAATGCCATGGGATGAGACCAAACTTCTTTTATATCATTTATATTTTGTTCTTTCAACGCCATTAAATGATGATGGATATTTAAATACTCTTCCTCTATTATATGTAAATTATTACTATCAATTAATGCATAATTTGGTATAATTGAGCCTGCAATTGTGTTCTCTAAAGCCATAACACCAATATTTGCCTCTCCTTTTAAAAGGCTTTCTACCAAAGCATCAAAAGACATACATTCTATTAACTGAATGTTGTCTCCATAAAAATCTATTGCAACTTTATGATGATTTGAGCCTTGGGCTCCTTGTATGGCGATTGTTTTTTTCAAACTTTTTAAATGATATCAAAAAAAAAGCCTCGAAGTAAATTCGAGACTTTATATATTTTATTTGTTTCTTAACAACATGATACAAAGTCTCTTCTTTTACTAAAAAAGTAAAAGTAAAAATAGAAACGAGTAAAGTTATTATTTAACATTTGAATGCTCTTTGTTTTGATTGACAAATCTAAATATTAAATTTAGATATACAAATTTAATTCACAATATTATATAAATTTTTCTGATTTGTTAAAAATAAAGTAATACAGCACCATTTATTTATGAATTGTTGTAAAAAAACAAATATTTATCAAAAATATCGAAAATTTTAAGTAGTTAAATTCGCTGTAAAGTTTTTATATACTTCAATGAAATTTACTTACAAACAGCAATTTAGCCTATAAAAATAGTAACTTATAAAAGTTTTTAATAAAAAAATAATACTATATTTGCACCTTCAATAGAAAATCTGTTGAAATACATAAAAATCATTTAAATAATATTGGCATGTACTTAACTAAAGAAGTAAAAGAAAGCATCTTCGAAAAACAC
>NZ_CBFHJT010000017.1:45783-48460 GCF_965656025.1 Polaribacter sp. | reverse complement strand
AATGGAAACAGAACAAACCTATTTCTGCTATTTATTTTGATGGTGAAAAAGAACGTTATTACGTAAAACGTTTCTTGATTGAAACACCAGAAAAAGAAGAAGAGTTTATTTCAGATCATCCAAAAAGTCAATTAGAAATTGTGGCAACAGATTACAGACCTATTGCAGAAGTACAATTTTCTAAACGTAGTTTAGACAATGAAGAAGTTAATTTTGAAGAATTTATTGCAGTAAAAGGAATTAAGGCTTTGGGGAATCAATTAACCACAGAGAAAATTAAAAATGTAAACCTTTTAGAATCGTTACCCTATGAAGAAGCAAAAGAAGTTGCCTCAGAAGAAATGGAGGTAGTAGGTGAAGAGGTTATAGAAGATAAATTACCCATAGAAATTCAAGAAGTATCAACTAAAAAGCCTGTTTTAGAAGAAATGTCTGCAGAAGAAAAAGCAAGAATCGCTTTAAAAAAATCGATTGCAAAAAAGAAAGCAGAAGAAAAAAAGAAGGATGATGAAAATCAGCAAAAGTTATTTTGATAATTTCTTATCTTTAAATAAGATATTTTAATTAAAAAAAATGAACTTATAATAATAAGAACTCATGAAACTAAAACACCTTTATTTAGTATTATCCATATTAGGTGTTTGCTACACTTGGTATTATAACATTCAATGGTTTCAAACTGCAGAAAGTCCTACTTTTTTAAATTTCTTTAAAGATGCAGAAGCCAATTTTGCAGGCAAATCTTATGGGGCCGATTTAACTGTGGTTGTGCTTACATTTTTCGCATTTATGATTCCAGAATCTTTACGATTAAAAATTAAATATTGGTGGGTTTTAATTCCGCTTACTTTTTTAGTTGCAGTTGCTTTTACATTTCCTTTATTTTTGTATATGAGGGAAATTACTATTGAAAAACAAAAAGATGAGAAATAGTGTTTTTATTTTCTTGTTTTTTGTTGTTTCTAATTTGTTTTCACAAAATGAAATTTATTTTTACAAAGATTCAGTAAATATTCAAACTATTGAAACCATTAAAAATGTTGAGTTTAAAAAGTTAGAAAAAACAATTTCTGATGGTTATAATAAAACTTCATATTGGTTTAGAGTTTCAAATATGAATACTTCAAACACTTTTTATTTTACTGCTACTAATCCTCAAATTCAACATATTGTAGCTTTTAAAAATGGAATCAAAATAAATAAAGCAGCAAATCATCGTTTTTCTTCTATTAAATTTATTGGAGATTCAGAAATATATGTAAAAATTACACCTAGAAAAGAGTCATTTATTCCCATTGACATTTTAGCAGAAAAGGATTTTTTATATAAAGAAAGAACGAATATGTTATTTAATGGCTTGTATTACGGTATTGCTTTAATAATTGTAATTTCGTATATTTTTTATTCAATATTACTTGGTGATGATTCCTTTTTGTACTATGGTTTATTTGTGTTTAGTTTAACTTGCGGTGTTTTTGTGAGAGATGGAATGCTAAATTTTATGGAAGCATCTATTTCTGTAATAGACTTTACAGTAATATTCATATTTATTTTAATAGCATTTTTTGCTTCAAAATTTTCTGATAAATATTTACAAATTGATTTTTATTTCCCAAAAATTAAGTTTTTTAGTTATGGTATAGGTGTTATAATAATTATTTTAGGTCTTTGTCACTTAATAACTGGCTACTATTACTTATTTTTATCTTTAGTGATATTAGTATTTTCACTATTTCTTACCTATTATATTGTAGGTATTCTACTTTTCAATAAAAACGTCTTCATTAAAATATATGTTTTAGCATATACATTTATTCTTTTCTTAGCTTTTAATAATTATGTTTTAAAGACATTTGGAATTTCTTTTGAAGCTTTAAATGCAGTTAATTTTAAAATGGGAGGAATTATAGAAATGGTAATATTTTCTTCTGCTTTAATTTACAGAATGAAAATTTTAAAAAATGATAATAAATTTATGAGAGATGAAATTGTAAAATATTCTATTAAATTAAAAGAATTATCAAAAATAAAATTAAAAAAGAATACGGATGGATTTGACAACCATCTTGAAACTTTAAGTATAAGAGAATATGAAATTTTTAATTTAATTTTAAGGAGTAAATCCAACAAAGAAATTGCAAATGAATTAAATATCTCTGTAAATACGGTAAAATTTCATATAAAAAATATTTACGAAAAACTAAATATAAAAAGTAGAAAAGAAGCTTTAGTTATTGCAAAAAACTAGGATTTTGCAATTTTTACAAGATTACTACCCAAAAACTACCCCTTATTTAAACTGAATATTATAGTATGTTAACTAAATTTGTATTAGAAATTGTTTCCCTCAAAATAAATCCCCCATTTTAATATAAACTCCAGTTTTTAGCTGGAGTTTTTTTATTTATAATAATTTACAAAAAAAATTATTGCATCTTTTCAAAGAAAGTTAATTTGTAATTTGATAATAAATCAGGATTTGTAATTTTAATAATATCCTTTAAAACCAAATCAGGTCTTGTAGGTGCTAATTCGTAATAAATTACGCCACCAGTTTTTCCTTTTTTTGTTGATGGTGTATAAATTTTATGATCTTTAAAAGCTTTAAATTGCTTGTAAATTTCGTTGCTATTAATTAATTGTTTTTTTGTCGAAAAATAACCAGGAGCAATCCAAA
>NZ_CBFHJT010000017.1:24413-45684 GCF_965656025.1 Polaribacter sp. | reverse complement strand
AATCTGCATTTTGAGCTTTATCAAAAACACTTTCAAAACTTAAAGATAAACTTCCTTTTCCTTTTGTGTTTTTCCATAAATAATCAACATTTGCATCTTTTAAAAACTGAGCAACAAAACTTTCACCAGCAGGTAAATTCCAAATATCTTTACTCATAATAGCACCAGACAAAACCGTTGATTTTTTGCTAGATTTTAAAGCGATTTGTTTTGCTTCCAAGTAATTCGCTTCTATGGCTTTAAAAATGCTATCAGCTTTTTTTTCTTTATCAAATAAAACACCAAAAAATTTAATCCACTCTGCTCTTCCTAAAGGTGTTTCTTCTAACCAATCTCCATTATAAATAACCTTGATACCTGCTTTTTCTAGGATTGATAAACTTTTTTCCGCAGAAGAAACACTATAACCAACAACCAATTCTGGCTGTAAATTCAGTAATATTTCTGTATTTAAGGCAGCTTCTTTACCAATTTCTATAATTTTTCCTTTATCAATTAAAGCTCTTGTTTTTTCTGAAGAAACATATTTAGCATGTGGAAACCCAATAATAGAATTTTCTTCGTCCAATAATTCAATCATCGGAATATGTGTAGTGGAAGTGGCAACAAATCGCTTTACAGGAACTTCAATAGATTCATTTTTATAATCTATTTCTTTGTTAGTTTTAGTCCAAATTTGATATTCAAAAGATTCTTTAGAATTTTGATATGCTGCTTTTATGATTAATTTTTTCACTCCATTTTCTACAACAATATCAAAACCTTTGGCGTAATTTATATTACTTTTTGATTGAATTGTTTCATTTATTTTAACATTTTCTTTTTTACAAGAACCAAAAACTATAAACCAAAAGCTAAAAACTAAAAACTTTTTTTTCATGAGTAGACTTGGTTTTCTTGTTCTTGCACTCTTATAAAAGTAGTTCTTTTCGTTAATTCCTTTAATCTACTTGCACCCACATAAGTACAGGTAGATCTAATTCCGCCTAAAATATCTATAATTGTATTTTCTACATCTCCTTTAAAAGGTACTTCAACAGTTTTTCCTTCAGAAGCTCTGTAATTTGCAACACCACCAACATGTTTGTTCATAGCTGTTTCAGAACTCATGCCGTAAAATATTTTAAATTTTTCACCATTTTTTTCTAAGAACTCACCACCACTTTCTGCGTGACCAGCTAACATGCCACCCAACATCACAAAATCGGCACTTCCGCCAAAGGCTTTTGCAAGGTCTCCAGGAATTTTACAACCTCCATCAGAAATAATTTGTCCACCCATTCCATGAGCAGCATCTGCACATTCTATAATGGCAGATAATTGTGGATAACCCACACCGGTTTTTACACGAGTTGTACAAACAGAACCAGGTCCGATACCAACTTTTATAATATCTGCTCCAGCCAATAGTAATTCTTCTACCATTTCTCCTGTAACAACATTGCCTGCAATAATTATTTTGTTAGGATGATTTTTGCGCATTTTTTTTACAAAATTTACAAAATGTTCAGAGTAGCCATTGGCAACATCAATGCATATAAAGTTAATTTGCGGAAATTCATCTAAAATAGTTTTTACTTTTTCAGAATCTTCTTTACCTGTACCAGTACTAACAGCTATATTTTTTAAAATATTTTTTGATGCTTTATTTGCAAAACTTCTCCAATCGTTTAGGGAATAATGTTTATGTATAGCAGTAAATAAATTGTGTTTAGACAATGCTATGGCCATTTCAAAAGTACCAACTGTATCCATATTTGCGGCCATAATTGGTATTCCTTTCCAAGTAATATCACTATGTAAAAAAGTAAATTCTCTTTCTAAATCTACTTGAGATCTTGACTTTAGTGTAGAGCGTTTTGGGCGAATCATTACATCTTTAAAACCTAATTTTAGGTCGTTTTCTATCCTCATAATTTTATAAAATAATTAGATTTTAAAGATATAAATTTTATCGACGCTTTTGTTAGATTCTTTAAAAGATTGCATATATATTTGCCCTGATTTTAGGTTTTAATGCAGTTCACAATTGCATTAAATTAAAAGGGAATCTGGTTAAAATCCAGAACTGTACCCGCAACTGTAAGTTAAAACTGTTTTTGTTTAAATTTTTTAAACGCTAATCAGTACCTCTCTAGAGGATGTTGTTACTACTATTGCCACTGTTTAAATCTGTTTTATTTCAGAAAAAATGGGAAGGCTAACAACATAAAAACAAGTCAGGAGACCTGCCCAAAATTACAAGTAATAAAACTTTCGGGATAAAAGTTTATGTACTAATAGTTATTCGTACACAAAATTTACCTGATTTATTTAAAAAACCGAAACAATTTTCGGGTTAACAAACTATTGACTTTTATTTAAGTAAGTGTCAATTTTTAAATTAAATCATTCACAATGAAAAACCAATTATGTATGATTGGTGTTTTGGCATGTACGCTTCTAAACACCAACATTTTTGCACAAAAAAAACGTGTTGAAACCCTTAAAGAAGTTGTTGTTACAGCAACCAAGTTTACCTTAAAAAAAGAAAATACAGGTAAAGTAATTCATAAAATTACACAAAAACAACTACAACAAAACGCTGGTAAATCTGTAATAGAAATTTTAAATACCATTGCTGGTATAGATGTTAGAGGCGTAAATTCAAACCCTACGGAACCTAGAGGTATAAATGTTAGAGGTGGTAGAAGTAGGCAAGTATTAGTGTTGATAGATGGTGTGCCTGTTACAGATCAATCTGCTATAAATCAAGAATTTGATTTGCGTTTATTGGCGGTAAATCAAATAGAAAGTATAGAGATTTTAAAAGGAGCTTCATCAACTTTATATGGTTCAGGAGCAGCAACAGCAGTTATTAATATTATTTTAAAAAAAGCCTCTAAAAATAAAATTTCTGGTTCTTTTGAAACGAGCTTAGGTACAAATAATACGGCAAATTCATCAAATAGTAATTTATCAGACAGAAATCAAAATATTAATTTGAATGGTAGTTTAGGTAAATTTAATTTTTTAGCATCATTTAGTTTATCAGGTGTAAATGGTATGTCATCTGCAGTAAGTAATACCAATACTATTTTTGAAGAAGATACATTTTATTCTAAAAATGCACTTTTTAAATTGGGATATCACATCATTAAAAATTTAGAAATAGAAACGTTTTTAAATTTTGATGATTTCGAATATGATTTTGATGCTGGCGCTTTTTTAGATAATGATGAAAACAATGGAGATCAGCAGCAATTTAGATTTGGCATAAAACCTAAATATACTTATGAAAATGGACAGGTTTACTTGTTGGCCTCTATGAATACAGTAGAAAGAAATTTCTCTCAATTTAACGCTTTTGCAGGTTCTTTAGATGAATATAATTTTAAAGGACGAAGTTTAAATATCGATTTGGTAAATAAATATGAATTCTCTAAAAACCTACAATTAATTTCAGGAATAAATTACCAAGAACATAGCAACCATACAATAACACCTTTTGCAACTATAGATAAAGAAATAGCTAATTTTAATACCTTAGATCCCTACGCTAGTCTTGTATATGTATCAGATTTTGGTGCTAGTTTTAATGCAGGTTTACGATACAGTATGCATAACGTCTATGGTAATCAATTGGTTTATGATGGTAATATAGCTTACACCGTTTTAAATAATGATAACACCAATGTAAAATTATTAACTTCTTACAGTACCGCATTTATTGCACCTAGTTTGTATCAATTATACGATGGTTTTTCTGGAAATATAGATTTAAAACCAGAAACTAATGAAACTTTAGAAGCTGGTTTCGATATTAACTATCAAGACTGGTTGCAGTTAGATTTAGTGTATTTTAAAAGAATAGAAAAAGATGCCATAATTTTTGACAACAATACTTTTAAATATTCAAATGGGTCTTCAAATGCTAATGGTATAGAAATTTCTACAAAAGTAGTACCCACAGCTTATTTATCTGTAAATACTTCTTATACTCATATTAATAAAGATGAATTTGAAGATTTTGAAGATTACATACCTGCTAGTAAATTTGTAATGGGTTTAGATATTACACCTTTTAAAAACACCTATTTTAATTTTACTTACAGAAATGTAGGACAAAGAACTTTTTTTGATAGATATGGCTCTTTTGGAAATGCCGGCGAAGATGTAATTTTAGATAAATATGAAGTTTTAGATTTTATGGCGAATTATAAAATGTTGAATAATACAGTAACTATCTTTACGGCATTTACAAATCTATTAAATGAAGATTATAATGATATTTTAGGCTTTTCTACTAGAGGTAGAAATTACAAAGTAGGGATTAGACTACAATTTTAAATTTCTTATAGAATTAGAGAATTAGCCTCCATTTTGGAGGCTTTTTTTATTTATAATATTTTTTTTACTTCACTTTTTATAAAATCGATGGCAGTTTCTGTAGGTGGTGTAGATTTAGAATAATCTATCAATACATTTTCTCTTAAATCGTTGGCAGAAGAAGAGTTTTCTGCAACTTGTTTCAGTTTATTGGTAACTGCATTTTTTGCAGCGTAAATAGCTGTCCAAGTTTCATCAGAAATATAAATTTGTTGCACCAAATTATGTTCAAACTCTTGATTAATATTTGCAATTAGCAAATCTAAATAATCATTTGTGTCTTTAGAAATTGGTGGAATTCTCATAAGCATTTTTACAGGGTTTATACGTTCGCAAAACAGCATTAAACGTTCGTAAGCTTGCAGTTTAATAGGTAAAGACTCTTTTTTTTGTTGTGCCAAAAGGTCTAATTTTTTTTCTGATATTTTATTGTTGATGAAACCATTAAACATATAATAAGCTACAAAACCAGTAACTGCTGCAGGTAATATATATGCGAAACTTTCTAAAATTTTATCTTCCATAATTTATATTAATGTTGCTAAATATCGGTACAAAACACCTATTAAAATGGCAAAACCAAAACTTAATAAAGTACCAATTAAAATATATTCTGTTAATTTACGGTCTTTAGAAGATGTTAAATCTCCAAATCTAAAAACAGATTTTGCTGCTAGTAAAAAACCAATAGCTTCCCAATGATTGGTAACTACAAATACAAATACAAACAAACGTTCTAAAATACCAATATAACGCCCTGCTTTTGCTAAAGAATCGTCATTTTCTTTCTTACTTTCAGGATTCCATTGTGTAATGATTATTTTTATAATTACAGCAGAAACACTGGTTACCATTAATATAGCTATTATAAATAATAGCGTTTTTTCTGTAAAAATTTCTTTAAAAGAAAAATTAAAATTGTTGTAAATAGTTGTTGCAAAAAATAAGAGTAAAACATGTAAAATCTGGTCTGTTACAAACCAAGCTCGTTTTGTTTTTTTCTGTTGAAATTGAAGTTTTAACGCATCAAAAATAAAATGTGAAACAACAATAACTAAAATGCCCAACCAATATTTTTGTACATTAAACTGTACAAAAAACAACAGTAAAAAGGTCTGTATTCCTATATGAAGATATAGTTTCTGAGATTTAATTTTATTTTTCTCTTTGTCTTTAACCCAACTTTCTGGTTGTAGTACAAAATCGCCTAAAATATGTGCCAATAAAAACTTTAAAAATAGCAGCATAATTTAGTTGTTAATTTTTTGGTTGATCAGTTTTCTAAATCGTTTCTCTAATTTCATAATAGGTTCTAAACCTGCTCTTTTTTGTCTTTCGCTAACTCTACCTTGTGTAATTCCTAAAATATTTGCAATCTCATTTTGTGTTGCATTTTCTTTTTCTAAAGAAATACTAAAAACTTCTGCAGAATTTATTGTCCAAGAATCTATAGTTAATAAAGCCAAGTCGAAAGCAATGTTTAGTTCTTCATCTAAAGCGCTCCAAGGTGTTTTTATGGCTAAATTTTGTTTTTTTAGATAATTATCAAAAGCAAAACCAGAGTTTACAAAGGCTTCTCCATTAGATTCTGTAATTTTAGTAGCATTAAATTCTTTTTTACCAATTCCAATACCAATTCTTACATCAATATTTACGCTACTTTTCATTTTTGCCTTAATTTTAAGAGCAACTTTTAAGGCTTCTTCAACACTGGTAATTTCTAACTGAAAACTATCTCCTCTGTAAATCTGCCATTTTTTTGGTGATGTACCAAAACCTTCTAAAACCTCTTTTAGCAATTTTAGCCAAAGTGTGTCTTTACTTTTTCTAGAATTAACAATATCTCCTGTTAAAATACTTATCATCTGCCATCAATATTTTATCAAATATAGTGTTTTTTGATCATAAAACAATAAAATATCTGCCTAAGAACAGATATTTGATATTATCTGTCTATAAACAGATATTGTATTTTATCTGCTTTAGAGCTGATATTTTAATATAGTGTGTTGTCATGCATAAAACATCAATTTATATTGAATAACATTGTGAATAAAAACTAAAAATCTTCTTTAAAAAAAGGATTAGTTTGGTTAATTTCACACTTTAAATACTTCATAAAAAAATATTTCTTTGAGTAATTATTTAGATTCTTTAAACGAAGCACAAAAACAAGCGGTCTTACAAAAAGATGGCCCAATGATTATCATTGCAGGTGCAGGTTCTGGTAAAACACGTGTGTTAACCTATAGAATTGCACATTTAATGCAACAAGGTGTAGATTCGTTTAACATTTTATCGCTTACGTTTACCAACAAAGCTGCTAGAGAAATGAAAGAAAGAATTGCTGGCGTTGTAGGTGTAAGTGAAGCTAAAAATCTTTGGATGGGTACTTTTCACTCTGTTTTTGCGCGAATATTACGTTCAGAAGCAGACAAATTAGGCTTTCCAAGTAACTTTACAATTTACGATACGCAAGACTCTGTTCGTTTGATTAGTGCCATTATTAAAGAAATGGGTTTAGACAAAGAACGCTACAAACCCAAGCAAATTTTAGGTCGAATTTCATCTTTTAAAAATAGCTTAATTACAGTTAGAGCTTATTTTAATAATTCAGATTTGCAGGAAGCAGACCTGCATGCAAGCAGACCAAAAGTAGGCGATATTTACAAAGAATATGTAGACAGGTGTTTTAAAGCAGGTGCCATGGATTTTGATGATTTATTGTTAAGAACCAACGAGTTATTGGCGCGTTTTCCAGACGTTTTGGCAAAATATCAAGACCGGTTTCGTTATATCATGGTAGATGAGTATCAAGATACAAACCACTCGCAATACATTATTGTTAGGGCTTTGGCAGACCGTTTTCAAAATATTTGTGTGGTGGGTGATGATTCTCAGAGTATTTATAGTTTTAGAGGGGCAAACATTCAAAATATCTTAAATTTTCAAAAAGATTATCCAGATGTTAAAACCTTTAAATTAGAACAAAATTATAGATCTACCAGTAATATTGTAAATGCTGCGAACTCGGTAATTGCAAAAAATAAAACAAAGTTAGATAAAGAGGTTTGGACCAGTAATGATGCTGGAGATTCCATCAACGTAATGCGTACCATTTCTGATGGTGAAGAAGGGCGTTTTGTAGCACAATCCATTTGGGAAAATATGATGAACAATCAGCTAACACCCGATAATTTTTGTGTTTTGTATAGAACAAATTCACAATCTAGAGCCATAGAAGACGCTTTACGAAAAAAAAATATTGAGTATAAAATTTACGGAGGAATTTCCTTTTATCAGCGTAAAGAAATTAAAGATATTTTGTCTTATTTGCGTATTTTAATCAACCCAAATGACGAAGAGGCTTTAAAAAGAATTATCAATTATCCTGCAAGAGGAATTGGAACCACAACAATTGATAAGCTAACCATAGCTGCAAATCATTATAAAAAATCAATTTTCGAAATTATAAAATATATAGAAAAAATTGACTTAAAAATAAATTCTGGGACTAAAAATAAGTTACAGAATTTTATGAATATGATTTTACGATTTCAAATAGAGGCAAAAACCAAAAATGCCTTTGAAATTGCAGAAATTGTGGTAAAACAAACCCTTTTAATTAAAGATTTAGAAAAAGACGGTACACCAGAAGCTGTAAGTAAAGTAGAAAATGTACAAGAACTTTTAAACGGTATAAAAGACTTTATAACCGATAAAATAGAGCAAGGAGAAGATACTTCTTTAACTTCTTTTTTAGAAGATGTTGCTTTGGCTACAGATTTTGATACCAAAAAAGATAATGAAAAACCTAGTGTTTCATTAATGACCATTCATCAATCTAAAGGATTGGAATATTTATACGTCTACATTGTTGGTTTAGAAGAAAACTTATTTCCTTCTGCCATGAGTATGAATACGAGAAGCGAGCTAGAAGAAGAACGTAGATTGTTTTATGTGGCGTTAACAAGAGCAGAAAAAGCAGCGTATTTAACTTATGCACAAACACGTTACAGATGGGGTAAATTGGTAGATGCAGAACCTAGTAGATTTTTAGAAGAAATAGACGATCAATTTCTATATTATATCACACCAAAAGTACCAGAACCTTCTGTAAACAGATTTGTAGATAAAAGTATTTTTGATGATGCTCCAAAAGGAATTCGCTTTCAAAAACCCATTCAACGAAAAAAAATGGAGCGAGATATGGTGAAAAAGAAAGAAGTCATCATTCCTAAAAACTTAAAAAAAGTATCAGAAACAACTTCAAAAACAAACTTATTTGATGAAGCTATTGTAATTGGTAATATTGTAGAACACAATAGATTTGGTGCAGGAGAAGTGATTGGTATAGAAGGCAAAGGCCCTAATAAAAAAGCAGAAATAAAATTTAGCACCGTTGGTAAAAAGAAATTATTGCTACAATTTGCTAAATTAAAAGTAATAGGATAATTAATTACAAATAATTAATTATTAATTGGTAATAATTAATTATTTTGCAACTTTAAATAACTACAAAAACAAGTTGTCAGTTCGAGCGCAGTCGAGAACTAATAAAATTTTTAAAATTAATTGAAAATTTTAAAACTTCACAAAAACAAATAAATGACATTCGATTTAGAATATAACTCAGAAAGACCATTAATGATTATTCCAGAATATGGAAGACATATTCAAAAAATGGTAGACCATTGCGTGGCTTTAGAAGATGAAGAGGAACGTAATAAAATGGCAAAAGCCATTGTAGATGTAATGGGTAATTTACAACCCCATTTACGAGACGTGCCAGATTTTAAACACAAACTTTGGGATCAATTGTACATCATGTCAGATTTTAAGTTAGAAACTAAGTCTCCTTATCCAATTCCCTCAAGAGAAGAGTTACAAGAAAAACCAGAGCGTTTGCCATATCCAAAATATGCTTCAAAATATCGTTATTATGGTAACAATATTCAAACCATGATAGATGTTGCTTTAAGTTGGGAAGAAGACGAAAAGAAAGACGCATTAGTCTATACCATTGCAAATCACATGAAAAAATGTTATTTAAATTGGAATAAAGACACCGTAGATGATGCTGTAATATTTAATCATTTGTATGATTTGTCTGATGGTAAATTAGATTTAAGAAACTCAGAAGAAGAATTATCTGATAGTAAAAACCTTTTAAGAAAAAGAAATTCTCAAGGGCAAAACAATACTAAAAATCATAAAAAACAACACAATAATAACAACAAGAATAGAAAAAGATACTAATCTATGGCGTCATTTAAAATAGAAGGAGGACATAAATTAAACGGAACAATAACGCCACAAGGAGCTAAAAATGAAGTTTTACAAATACTTTGTGCAGTTTTATTAACATCAGAAAAAGTTGTTGTAAATAATGTACCAGATATTATAGATGTAAATAAACTAATTTTTATTCTTGGTGAATTAGGTGTCAAAGTAGAAAAATTATCAAGAAATTCTTATTCTTTTCAAGCAGATAACATCAACTTAAAATATTTAGAATCAGAAGATTTTAAAAGAGATGGTAGCTCTTTAAGAGGTTCTATTATGATTGTTGGGCCACTTTTAGCACGTTTTGGGAAAGGATATATTCCAAGACCTGGAGGAGATAAAATTGGGCGAAGACGTTTAGACACACATTTCGAAGGCTTTATCAGGTTAGGTGCCACCTTTAGATACAATAAAGAAGAATCTTTTTATGGTGTAGAAGCAGACCAACTACAAGGTGTAGAAATGTTGTTAGATGAAGCCTCTGTAACAGGTACAGCAAATATTTTAATGGCAGCAGTATTAGCAAAAGGTACTACCAAAATTTACAATGCAGCCTGTGAACCTTACATTCAACAACTCTCTAAAATGTTGAATGCAATGGGCGCAAAAATTAGTGGAGTAGGTTCAAACTTACTAATTATAGAAGGTGTAGATTCTTTAGGTGGTTGTGAGCACACAGTTTTGCCAGATATGATAGAAATTGGTTCTTGGATTGGTGTTGCAGTAATGACACAATCAGAACTAACCATCAAAAACGTTTCTTGGGAAAATCTAGGACAAATACCTAATGTATTTAGAAAACTAGGCATCACTTTAGAAAAAAAAGGAGACGATATTTATATTCCAGCACAAGAATCCTATGAAATTCAAAACTATATAGATGGTTCTGTGTTAACAGTGGCAGATGCACCTTGGCCAGGGTTTACACCAGATCTGTTAAGTATCGTTTTAGTGATTGCAACACAAGCAAAAGGTACTGTGTTAATCCATCAAAAAATGTTCGAAAGTCGTTTGTTTTTTGTAGACAAATTAATAGACATGGGTGCAAAAGTTATTTTGTGCGATCCACACAGAGCAACCGTAATTGGGCACAATTTTCAATCGCAATTAAAAGCTACAAAAATGACCTCTCCAGATATTAGAGCAGGTATTTCGTTATTAATTGCCGCACTTTCTGCAAAAGGAACTTCAATAATTAATAATATAGAGCAAATAGATAGAGGTTACGAAAACATAGAAGCTCGTTTAAAATCTATTGGAGCAAAAATTGAAAGAATAACAGATTAATAATTTTTAATATCAAAGTTTTAAAAACCTTGTAGGTATAAATAAAATAGTGTCAGTTTGACACTATTTTTTTGTTGGCAACATTTTTGCCAATTAATATGAGACAATTTAATGATTACAAAGAAATGAGTAAGAAAGAAAATATACAAGAAGAAGAAATAAAAAACGAGCAAGAAACTGCTCAAGTAGAAGAAAATCAAGAAGTTGAAGCAGAGGTGGTAAAAGAAGAACCAACTGCAGAAGAACTAATTCAAGCAGAAAAAGACAAATTTTTACGTCTTTTTGCAGAGTTCGAAAACTATAAAAAAAGAACCACAAGAGAAAGAATAGAACTTTTTAAGACAGCAGGACAAGAAGTTATGACATCTTTACTGCCAGTAATAGACGATTTCGAGCGCGCTCTGTCACATATAGAAGATGATAAAGAAGCAGAAGAATTACGAAAAGGTGTACTATTAATCTATAACAAATTCTACAACACATTAGAGCAAAAAGGCTTGTCTAAAATAGAAACCAATGCTGGTGATGTTTTTGATGCAGAAATTCACGAAGCAATTACACAAATTCCTGCACCTACAGATGATATGAAAGGTAAAGTAATAGATTGTGTAGAAAAAGGATACAAATTAGGAGACAAAATCATTCGTTATCCAAAAGTGGTAATAGGACAATAAAAAGTAGGCAGTTTACAGTCGCAGTTTCCAGTTTTTGGACTGCTTACTTTATACTGCTACTTAAAACTGAACAAAATGGCAAAACAAGATTATTACGAAATATTAGGAATCTCAAAATCTGCTTCTCAGGCAGAAATAAAAAAAGCTTATAGAAAAATGGCTATAAAATATCATCCAGATAAAAATCCGGATGATAAAACAGCTGAAGAAAAATTTAAGCTAGCAGCAGAAGCCTACGAAGTTTTAAGCGATGATAACAAAAAAGCAAGATATGATCAATATGGTCATGCTGCCTTTGAAGGTCCTCAAGGTGGAGGTGGCTTCGGAGGAGGTGGTATGAATATGGATGACATATTTAGCCAGTTTGGAGACATCTTTGGAGGTGGAGGCTTTGGAGGCGGTTTTGGTGGTTTTGGTGGTGGTGGAGGCCAACGTCAAGCCAGAGTTAAAGGAAGTAATATGCGAATTCGTGTAAAATTAACTTTAGAAGAAATTGCCAAAGGAGTAGAGAAGAAGGTAAAAGTTCGTAGAAAAGTACAAGCAGAAGGCGTAAAATATAAAACGTGTACCACTTGTAACGGTTCTGGACAACAAATGCGTGTTACCAACACAATTTTAGGTAGAATGCAAACAGCAACTACTTGTTCTACTTGTTCTGGAGCAGGAGAAATTATAAGCTCTAAACCAAATGGGGCAGATGCACAAGGTTTAATAATAAAAGAAGAAACAGTGCCAATTAATATTCCTGCAGGTGTTACAGAAGGTGTACAGCTTAAAGTAGGTGGTAAGGGTAATGATGCTCCAGGGAAAAATGCTATTTCTGGAGACTTATTAGTATTGATTGAAGAAATTCAACACGAAAACTTAAAAAGAGAAGGTACTAATATACATTATGACTTGTATATTAATTTTTCAGAAGCAGTTTTAGGAGCTAGTAAAGAAGTAGAAACCGTTTCTGGTAAAGTTAAAATTAAAATAGAACCAGGTACACAATCTGGTAAAATTTTACGTTTAAAAGGTAAAGGTTTACCAAGCATAGAACGTTATGGTAATGGGGATTTCTTAATCCATATTAATGTTTGGACACCACAAGAATTAAACAAAGATCAAAAGTCTTTTTTCGAAAATACGTTAGAAGATGATAACTTTACCCCAGCACCAAATAAGTCTGATAAATCATTTTTTGAAAAAGTAAAAGATATGTTTTCATAGTACTATGTTAATAAACATTTTAAATACATTCAATAAATAGATTTTATTTTTTTTAAGTTGATTATTAATATATATTTGCAGTGTTGTTAAGCAATTAACAACACTTTTTCTTTTTCATAGCAATTTTTCCCACTCAATTTTATTGAGTGGGTTTTTTTATAAAAAGAAATTGTAATTTTGAAAATTATTAAAGCAGGCTTATCTTATCGTCACGCTTTTAGTGTGAAGGAAAGTCCGGACACCAAAGAGAATCATAGCGGATAACATCCGTCCAACGTAAGTTGAGGACAAGTGCAACAGAAAGCAAGTACAGTTAGGCTGTAGTGAAACCAGGTAAACTCTATGAGGTGCAATGCCATGTAAATTAGAGTTAGAGAGTTTCTCGCTCGATTCTAAAGGGTAGGCAGATAGATTCTAAAAGTAATTTTAGAACTAGATAAATGATAAGAACCTTTTTAAGGACACAGAATTCGGCTTATTAGCCTGCTTTTTTTTTAATATTTTCTAATTATTTTTAATTTTAGTTAAAAAACACTTCTTTTTTTTATAGAATTCTTAATTTATTTATAAATAGCTTTTTTTTATTTATAAATTATAGCAATCTATTATTTATCTTTTAAATTTCACTTAAAAACTGTAGTTTTGTGATATTTATAATTTGTAAAACTAAACTAGCATATGGCTTTTGACATTGATATGATTAAAAAAGTGTACGCAAACGTTGTAGAACGCGTAGACGCAGCACAAAAAATTACAGGGAAACCTTTAACTCTAGCAGAAAAAATATTGTACTCTCACCTTTGGGATGGCAATCCAACCAAAACTTTTACAAGAGGAAAAGATTATGTAGATTTTGCCCCAGATAGAATTGCATTGCAAGATGCAACTGCACAAATGGCTTTATTACAATTTATGCAAGCGGGTAAATCTAAAGTTGCTGTACCTACAACAACACATTGTGATCATTTAATTCAAGCTAAAAATGGTGCAAGTACAGATTTACAATCTGCATTAAACACGAGTAATGAAGTTTTTAACTTTTTAGAATCTGTATCAAATAAATATGGTCTAGGATTCTGGAAACCAGGAGCAGGTATTATACATCAAGTTGTATTAGAAAATTATGCATTTCCTGGAGGAATGATGATTGGTACAGATTCTCACACAGTAAACGCTGGTGGGTTAGGTATGGTAGCTATTGGTGTTGGTGGTGCAGATGCAGTAGATGTAATGGCAGGTATGCCTTGGGAATTAAAATTTCCAAAATTAATTGGTGTAAAGTTAACGGGTAAACTTTCTGGTTGGACAGCACCAAAAGATGTTATTTTAAAAGTAGCGGATATATTAACCGTTAAAGGTGGTACAGGTGCCATTGTAGAATATTTTGGGCCTGGAGCAACATCGATGTCTTGTACAGGTAAAGGTACAATTTGTAATATGGGGGCAGAAATAGGTGCTACAACATCTACTTTTGGATACGATGATTCTATGGAACGATACTTACGTGCTACGGATAGAGATGATGTTGCAGATGCAGCAAATACAGTAAAAGATTATTTAACGGGTGATAAAGAGGTTTATGAAAACCCTGAAAAATATTTTGATCAAGTTATAGAAATTAACTTATCTGAATTAAGTCCGCTTTTAAATGGACCATTTACACCAGATTTATCAACTGAAGCTGGTTCAAAAATGACTGAAAAAGCAAATGAAAACGACTGGCCATTAAAAGTAGAATGGGGTTTAATAGGTTCTTGTACAAACTCTTCTTACGAAGATTTATCTAGAGCATCTTCTATTGCACAACAGGCGATTGATAAAAATTTAAAAACAAAGGCAGACTTTGGTATCAATCCAGGCTCTGAAAAAGTTAGATATACTGCAGATAGAGATGGAATTTTAGGAGTATTTGAAAAATTAGATGCTACTATATTTACAAATGCTTGTGGACCTTGTATAGGACAATGGGCTAGATATTCAGACCCAAAAAATGCACCAAAAAATTCTATCATTCATTCATTTAATAGAAACTTTGCAAAACGTGCAGATGGTAACCCAAATACACACGCTTTTGTTGCATCACCCGAAATGGTAGCAGCTGT
Organism: Polaribacter sp.; assembly: GCF_965656025.1. GTDB lineage: Bacteria > Bacteroidota > Bacteroidia > Flavobacteriales > Flavobacteriaceae > Polaribacter. The sequence goes on along the minus strand of NZ_CBFHJT010000017.1, from coordinate 30,755 downwards.
GGCTATAGCAGGTCGTTTAGATTTTAATCCAATGACGGATAAATTAATCAACGAAAATGGAGAAGAAGTAATGTTAGACGAACCGACTGGATGGGAATTACCACCAAAAGGTTTTGAAGTAAAAGATGATGGTTATTTAGCACCAGAAGAAGATGGAAGCCATGTAGAAATTGCTGTAAAAGACGATTCTGAAAGATTACAATTGTTAGAACCTTTTACACCTTTAGGATCAGAAATTAAAGGAGCAAAATTATTAATTAAAGCTTTTGGTAAGTGTACAACAGACCATATTAGTATGGCAGGACCTTGGTTACGTTTTAGAGGTCATTTAGATAATATTGCAAATAATACGCTAATAGGTGCAGTTAACGCATTTAACCACAAAACTAATTTTGTAAAAAATCAGTTAACAGGAGAATATGGAGGTGTGCCAGATGTGCAACGTGAATATAAGAAAGAAGGTATTAAAACTGTAGTTGTTGGAGATCATAATTATGGAGAAGGTTCTTCTAGAGAACATGCTGCAATGCAACCGCGTCACTTAGGTGTTGCAGCTGTTATTGTTAAATCTTTTGCACGTATACACGAAACAAACCTTAAAAAACAAGGTATGTTAGGCTTAACTTTTGCCAATGAAGCAGATTACGATTTAATTCAAGAAAATGATACGTTTGACTTTATAGACTTAAACGAATTTGCACCAGACAAACCACTTACTATAGAGGTTACTCATGATGATGGAAGTAAGGATACCATTAAATTAAATCACACTTATAATGATGCGCAAATTAAATGGTATAATGAAGGTTCTGCTTTAAATTTAATTAAAAAGCAAAATGCTTAATATTATTTTTAATAATTTTTTAAAAACTCCTGAAGAAATTCAGGAGTTTTTTTTGAATAACAATTAGCTAAACTTAAATGATTAAAGATTGTAATTTTAATAAATATAATATTTAATGTAAAAAAATAATGCCCAAATAAAGCAATACACTTTAAATGGGCACCAACTAACTAACTAACCAACCAGTTGTTTATTTATTTACTTTTATTTTTAAAGGCATTTTATATATTTCACCTTTTTTAATTCCTTTTGTACTTATTTTCTTGTAATTTAATTTAGACTTTAAATATGAGTTTAGTTCAGCTACTTTAGAATCTACAGAAAGTACTACAACTTCATTTTTATTATTTACAATAAATGAAATTTCTGTATGTGTTGTTTTTTTTAATTCAACTGGAATATTTTTTCCAATAAATTTAGAAACTTCAGTTCTTAAACTTTTTGTTTCTTTGTTTTTTTTAGGGTTGATTTCTGATGCATTAGTAGCTAATGTGGTTGATAAACTAATTGCAATAATAGCGATAATGGTTTTTAAATTTCTCATAATAAGTGTTTGTTTAAATTAATGTTATATGATATAGACGTCCCAAAAATTAAAACGTTTCACAAACTTATCAGCTTTAATATTTTATTAACGTTATTTAACTATAATTAAGGAATTTTGATTTTTTATTTCCTTTTAATGAAAAAACCTCACAAATTTAATTGTGAGGTTTTATAATATATATTTTTTTAAAATTTATCTTTCTCTACGTCTTCTACCAAAACCACCAGACTTTCTGTCTCCAGAATTTTTAGGTCTATCACTAGAACGTCTATCAGATCTCTTTCTATCATCACTTCTTTTAGAAGCACCCTCAGAACTTCTTCTTCTTCCAAAACCACCCTCTTTTTTTCCAAATGGTTTTTTACCACGTCTTTTTCCACCACCACCAGAACGTTCTTTCTTGGTAATTTCTACATTTACAGAGCGTCCGTCAAAATCTGGTTGATTATCACCAAAAGCAGTCAATGTTTCGTTTTCGAAATTTTTATCTATCTCAAAGAAAGAAAATGTGTCTAGAATATCTATTGCCCCAATTTCTATCTTGTCACCAATATTTTGGTCATTAATTAGACCAATCAATTTCGCTGGATTTAAACTGTCTTTTCTACCAATGTTAATAAAGAAACGAGTCATATTCTCATTTGTAGCTCTTGCCCTAGAGTTTTCTCTAGAAGATAAATCATTTAAATCTTTAGCATTTTCGTAGTATGCTAACATGGTATTAAACTCTAAAGAAACAAATTTTTGAATTAATTCTTCTCTATCTAAAGAAGCTAGTTTTTCATAAATAGTTGGTAAAAATTCATTAATTTCAGATGCATTAACTTCCGTAGCTTGTACTTTATCAATTAAATTCATTAATTGATTTTCTACAATTTCTTTACCTGTAGGTACTTTAGTTTCTACAAATTTCTTTTTTATAATTCTTTCTATAGCTCTTAACTTTCCTTTTTCTTTTCCGTTTACTAAAACAATAGAAATACCTTTGTTTCCAGCTCTACCAGTTCTACCACTTCTATGGGTATAATTTTCTATTTGATCTGGTAATTTATGATTTAAAACGTGTGTTAATTCTGTTACATCTAAACCACGTGCAGCAACGTCTGTTGCTACTAATATTTGAATGGTTTTTTTACGAAACTTACCCATTACAGAATCTCGCTGTCCTTGAGATAAATCTCCATGCAACGCATCTGCACTATAACCATCTTTTATAAGGTTATCTGCAATTTCTTGTGTTTCTCTTCTTGTTCTACAAAAGATAATTGCATAAATATCTGGATTTAAATCAGCAATTCTCTTTAAAGCAGGATAACGTGTTCTTTCTGTAACCGCATAATATTCATGACTTACGTTATCTGAACCTTGGTTTTTTTCACCAGAAGTAATTTCTACAGGTTTGGTCATGTAGTTTTTTGCAATAGCTTCTACTTCTCTAGGAAAAGTGGCAGAAAAAAGCAAGGTCTGTTTAGTTTCTGGGGTTGCTTCTAAAACTTTATCAAGTTCATCTTTAAAGCCCATGTTTAACATTTCATCTGCCTCATCTAACACTAACCATTGAACGTTACCTAACTTTAAGGCTCTCCTATTAATTAAATCTACAGTTCTACCTGGTGTACCCACTACAATTTGAGATCCTCTTTTTAAAGATCTAATCTGTGTATCCATATTAGCACCACCATAAACTGTAGTTACTTTTACTTTTGGTAAGTATTTGCAGAAATCTTCTATGTTTTTACCAATTTGTACAGCAAGTTCTCTTGTTGGTGATAAAATAATAGCTTGCACATTGCTATTATCTTCTTCTAAAAGTTCTAATATTGGTAAACTAAAGGCAGCAGTTTTACCTGTACCTGTTTGTGCAAATGCTTTTAAATCGTTTGTAGATGTTATAATTTGCGGAATTGCTTTTTCTTGTATAACAGTTGGTTTTTCGTAACCTAAATCTGTTAATGCATTGTTTATAGGTGCTTTTAAACCTAGCTCTAAAAATGTTGACATTACTGTGTTTTTGTAGATTCACAGAACGCCCACCTGCAAATCAATTTATAATTTCGACTTGATTTTTATTTGAGAATTTCTCAAAAATAAAACCGTGCAAAGTTACAGGAAATTAAATAGATAGCAAGTTTTAATCTATTTAATTATTTTTTGTAAGTTGTTTTAGCTGATAATAAATGTTTTGTGATGCTATAGAAGCATAACCATTTTCTACAATACCATTTTTGTTTACCAAAATAGTTCTTGGCATACCACTTGTTAAAAAGTTGTTTTTTAGGTTTTTGGTATTGATATAATATTGGTTTTTAATATCTACATTAGGTATTCTATTTAAACTATTACCATCTATTTCTATAACAGCAATATTTAAGTCTGGAAATTTATTTTTAAGATAGGGAATTCTAGAACTTAAAAACTCTTTTGAAAAATAGTCTTCATTCCAAAAAACTAATAAAGAATTTTTATTTATTACAAAATCTTGCACATTTATTGGTTGTTCAGTAAAATCAAAAAAGATAAAGTCTTTTATTTCATCTCCTCTATGTAAAGCTTCACCATCATTTAAAATATTGTTAATTAAGTTTTTGTCCTTTTCATTTGTGCTGTATTTAAAAAAGGCATCAAAAGTTTCTTTATTAATACTACAACTAGATTTTCTGTAGAAATGGTCTAAAACAGTACTTTTTAAAAAGGCATTTCTAGAGTTTTCAGAACTTATTTTATCATTTATAGACTTTAATAAATCTACTGTAAAATCTGAACTATATTGATTTTTAAGAGGCTTATGCCCTAAAGCGTAAGTAATATTGTATAAGTAATTTCGAATGTACTTTGTATATGGAGTATAGTACATTAGAGAATCGTTATTAAAATCTATATGATTTCTGTAGTCGTAAAATGACTTTTCTACTTGTATGAAATTATTTTCTCTGTTAATTCTTTTATGATTTATAGGGTATCTTTCTATTCTAGAATAAATAGGGTAGGTAAGGGCAATTTTTAAAAGTTTAAAATAATTGTCTGTCTCATTAGTATGGTTTTCTGCATAAGTTTTATAGGTTTCTAGCCTTACATTTAAAATAGAGTCTATTTTTCTTTTGTAAGCATTAGGTTTTAATTTATTTAATTTATAATACGATCTACCATCATTTTCATCTTCTAAAAAAATATCAACTAAAATATTATTTCTTTCTGCACCTTTCCCTGCATAAACTAAAGATTCGTCAAAATCCCATGTGTTTAAACGTAACATTAAACTGTCATTGGGTTCTAAATAGATATATTGATTTTCATTACCATGTTCAAAATAGTAAAGACCTTCATTTAAAGAGTTAAATTTCCCTAAAAATTTATTTTTATTGTCTAATAAAATTGTGTCAATAACCTTATCCATCGCAAATAAAACTACGTACTTTGTTTTTGGGTTAATAATTTTCCCACCAAAAAATGTAGCTTTATTCTTGTTAGAGTCTGCACAACTAGCAGTTAACACTAGTATTAACAAGGGTATATATTTAAATATTTTTTTTATCATTTATAGTTTAAGGCTTACGAACAAATGTAGAAATTTGGACTTGGTGTTCTTGTTAATTCACTGTTAAAATAGCCTTAAAAAAACTCCCAATTTTATTCTAATTCACTTGTAAATCTCTCCTATTTATAGGTTGTCAAGATAAATGGAATTTGTACTTTTGCACAAAATTAAAAAAATTACAATTATGTTATCTGTTTCTAATTTATCTGTACAGTTTGGTAAGCGTGTATTGTTTGATGAAGTAAATACTAAATTTTTGCAAGGAAATTGTTATGGTATTATTGGTGCAAATGGTGCAGGAAAATCTACTTTTTTAAAAATACTTTCCGGTAAGCAAGAACCAACCTCAGGACAAGTACATTTAGAAGCAGGAAAACGCATGTCTGTTTTAACACAAGACCATTATGCTTATGATGATTTTCCTGTTCTAGAAGCAGTGGTTATGGGTAACAAAGAATTATTTTCTATTAAAAAGGAGATTGATGCTTTGTATGCAGATTATACTGATGAAAATGCCGAAAAGATCGGAGAACTACAAGTAAAGTTCGAAGAAATGAATGGTTGGAATGCAGATTCTGATGCTGCTGCAATGTTATCTAATCTTGGTATAAAAGAAGAATTGCATTACACTTTAATGAAAGATTTAGATGGTAAGCAAAAAGTACGTGTGCTAATTGCACAAGCATTATTTGGGAATCCTGATGTGTTAATTATGGATGAGCCAACCAATGATTTAGATTTCGAAACTATTGCTTGGTTAGAAAACTTTTTAGCAAATTATGATAATTGTGTAATTGTAGTTTCTCACGATAGACACTTTTTAGATGCTGTTTGTACACATATTTCTGATATTGATTTTGGTAAAATAAACCATTATTCTGGTAACTATACTTTTTGGTATGAGTCTAGCCAATTAGCGGCAAAACAACGTGCACAACAAAACAAAAAAGCTGAAGATAAAAAGAAAGAGTTAGAAGAATTTATTCGTCGTTTTTCTGCCAACGTTGCTAAATCTAAGCAAGCAACGTCTCGTAAAAAAATGATAGAAAAATTAAACGTAGAAGATATTAAACCATCTAGTAGACGTTACCCAGCTATTATTTTTGATAGAGATAGAGAAGCAGGAGATCAAATATTAAATGTAGAAGGATTAACTAAAAGTTTTGAAGGAGAAAACCTTTTTAACGATGTACATATTAATTTAAATAAAGGAGATAAAGTAGCTGTAATTTCTAAAAACTCTAGAGCTATTACTGCTTTTTATCAAATTATTACTAATAATGAAAAGGCAGACGATGGAAAGTTTTCTTGGGGTGTAACCACCACACAGTCTTATTTACCATTAGATAACTCAAGTTTTTTTCAAAATGGAGATTTAAATTTGGTGGACTGGTTAAGACAATATGCACAAACAGA
>NZ_CBFHJT010000017.1:16294-24314 GCF_965656025.1 Polaribacter sp. | reverse complement strand
GGAGGAGCGAGAAGAAGTGTTTTTAAGAGGTTTTTTAGGAAAAATGATTTTCTCTGGAGAAGAAGCTTTGAAGAAAAGTAATGTTTTATCAGGTGGAGAAAAAGTACGTTGTATGCTGTCTAGAATGATGATGAAAAGAGCCAACATTTTAATTTTAGATGAACCAACAAATCACTTAGATTTAGAATCGATACAATCTTTAAACAACGCATTAATTAATTTTAAAGGTACAGTATTATTCTCTACACACGATCATGAGTTTGCGCAAACGGTTGCCAACAGAATTATAGAATTAACACCAAAAGGTGCTATAGATAGATATGCTACTTTTGATGAGTATTTATCAGATCCAAAAATTAAAGAATTACGAGAAAAAATGTATTCTTAATTAATAATAAAAAAAAGGAAGCTACTTAGCTTCCTTTTCTTTTATAGTTTTTACTTATTTCTTCTGTAATGGACTAATAATTTTTACATCAGAAAAAGAAATAGCACCTCTAATAACACCATCAATAGTCTTTTTTAAAGCTTCTATCAATTGCATTTTTAATTGCGATTTATGGTAAATTAAACTCACCTCTCTTGCGGGTGGCGGATTTGTAAATTCGCGTAAGTGTCTTTTATCAACATCATTTAAATCTAAAGTATGTAAATAAGGCAATAAAGTCATGCCTAAACCTTCTTTAGAGAGTTTTATCAAAGTATCAAAACTTCCACTGGCTAACTGAAACCCTTTTTTATTGTCTAACTTATGATTTCTACATAAATTCAAAACACTGTCCTTAAAACAATGCCCATCTTCTAACAACAAAATATCCTCCATTTCTAACTCATCTGCTGTAATTTGTTTGTTGTTAAAAAGTCTGTGACTTTGTGGTATCAATCCTACAAAAGGCTCATAATATAAAGGTCTTTCTTTTATGGCTTCATTTTCTAATGGAGTTGCAGCAATGGCAGCATCTATATGACCATCTGTTAACTTTCTTACAATTTCTTCTGTAGTTAACTCTTCTACAATTAATTTTACTTTCGGATATTTTTTTGTAAAATTATTTAAAAACATAGGTAACAAAGTGGGCATTATGGTAGGAATGATTCCTATTTTAAACTCACCACCAATAAAACCTTTTTGTTGATGTACAATATCTATAATTCGATTGCTTTCATCTACAATAACTTTGGCTTGTTCTACTATTTTTTTACCAACTGGCGTTAATTCTATAGGTTTTTTAGATCGATTAAATATTTGCACCTCTAACTCATCTTCTAATTTTTGAATTTGCATACTCAACGTGGGTTGTGTAACAAAACTATGTTCTGCAGCAATGGTGAAATTTTGATATTCTGCAACAGATAAAACGTATTTTAATTGGGTAATTGTCATTTTGTATAATAAATTTCGATAAAGATATTAAAACTATCAATATTTATTATAGTAAATCAAAATTAATTTCATTTAATTTTGAAAAGAACAATAAAATAGAATATTATGAGTACATCAATCTTAGGATTAGACCAAAAAGAAAGTGCTAATTTAGTAAATAAATTAAACGGTTTATTAGCAAATTTTCAAATATATTACCAAAATTTAAGAGGCTTACATTGGAATATAAAGGGAAATAATTTTTTCGAATTACATGTAAAGTTCGAAGAATTTTATACAGATTCTCAAGTTAAAATAGATGATATTGCAGAACGTATTTTAACGTTACAAGGCAAACCTTTACATACCTTTGCGGATTATATTGATAATGCTTCTGTACCTGTTGGTAAAGATATTTCTAATGATGTTGAAGCTGTAAATTTAGTGGTTAATTCTTTATCAGAATTGTTAAAAATTGAAAGAGAAATTCTAAATCTTTCAGATGATTCAAATGATGAAGGTACCAATGCAATGATGAGTGATTTTATATCAGAACAAGAAAAAACAATCTGGATGTTAAATTCTTGGTTGGGTAAATAAATTACTAATATTTCAAATTCAAAAAATGCTACAAACTATAATTTGTAGCATTTTTTAATTTAAAGCATATTGTAAACCCACTTCGAAACCTAAAAATGTATAACCATTATTAGGTTTTTTAGTATCTAGATTAGAAACATGCCCAATATTGCTTCCTAAATATAGCGTAGTTTGTTTATAAAATTGATAAGAAAAACCTAAAGAACCATTTTCTAAAAACGTAAATCCTTTTGCCAAACGCTCTGTTCTTGTATCTATATTAGCCAAACCTAATCCTATAGTGGCTAAAACACTAACATTGGTAAATAGTTGTTTTTTAAAAACAAAACCTAACTCAAAACCATATAAGTTAATGGTTTTTGGGGTAGTAAATTCTTTAATTTTTTCCTCAAAATTTTCTTCTGTGGGCAATACAAAAAAAGAATTATCTAATTGATGATTAATTTTTTGATATTGAGGCTGTAGAATTAATTCAAAATTGAAGTTTTTCCAATTCCCTAAATTATAAAAAGCTTGAATTTTGTAGGTGTTTGTGTTGTAAGAATAATCTTTATCATCAAACATAAAATTTTTTTCGTTAGCGTAATTGTATAAAAAACCAATTTTTTTTGGTTTTAATTTATCCTTGTTTACTTGAGCTTTTAAAGAAAAAATTGCTAAAAAAAACAGTATCGAAAATAAAAATATTTTATTCATTTATTTAATTAAGAAAACATACTAGCTACTTTTTCTGCTTTTCTACTTTCTGAATAATCGTAAAAACCTTCACCAGATTTCACCCCCAATTTACCAGCCATAACCATGTTAGCTAATAACGGGCAAGGAGCATATTTTGGGTTTTTGAAGCCATCATACATTACGTTTAAAATAGACAAACAAACGTCTAAGCCAATAAAATCTGCCAGTTGTAAAGGTCCCATAGGGTGTGCCATACCTAATTTCATAACCGTATCAATTTCTGCTACACCAGCCACACCATTGTACAGAGTTTCAATAGACTCGTTTATCATTGGCATTAAAATTCTATTTGCTACAAAACCTGGATAATCATTTACTTCAACAGGAATTTTATTAATTTTCTTAGCCAAATCTACAGTAAAATCCATAACAGCGTCAGAAGTATTATAACCTCTAATAATTTCTACCAACTTCATAATTGGTACAGGATTCATAAAATGCATACCAATAACCTTATCAGGTCTATTGGTTTCTGCAGCAATTTGAGTAATAGAAATAGAAGAAGTATTGGTTGCCAAAATAGTATCTTTTGGACAAGCCTGATCTAATTCTTTAAAAATTTTCCCTTTTAACGACACATTTTCTGTAGCAGCTTCTACCACTAAATTTGCATTTCTAACACCCTCTTTAATTGAAGTATAGGTTGTTATATTTTCTAATGTGTTATTTTTATCATCTTCTGAAATTTTTTCTTTAGCAACCATTCTATCTAAATTTTTGCTAATGGTAGCCAACCCATTTTTAAGTGCATTTTCAGACACATCTATCAGTTGTACATTGTAATTAAATTGTGCAAAAGTGTGTGCAATTCCATTTCCCATGGTTCCAGCACCTATTACTGCTATATTTTTCATTTTGTATATTTTTTGGGCGTTTTAACAGGCTTTCGCTACTCGCTTTACGCTGTTGGCGCAAGAGCTCAAACAGGTCGCTCAATCCTTAACGCATTTGTTTATAAACTCTTTTGAGATATGGTTACTTACTTCAATTCTAAATTTTCTTTGTTTTAAATAACTAAAAACAATCAATAATCATTTGTGCTACACGTAAAGCTTCTGCACCTTGATGTAAAGAAACCACTGGTTTTGTACCATTTTCTATAGCTTCTGCAAAAGATTCTAATTCATCTAAAATAGCGTTGTTATTTTCAATTTCAGGATTGTCAAAGTAAATTTGTTTTTTAACACCTTCTGCATTTTGTAAAATCATTGCAAATTCATCTGGTTGGTTAGGAACATCTTTCATTCTAACAATTTCAGATTTTTTCTCTAAAAAATCCACAGAAATATAAGCATCCTTCTGAAAAAAGCGAGATTTGCGCATGTTTTTCATAGAAATTCTACTGGCAGTTAAATTGGCAACACAGCCATTTTCGAACTCAATTCTTGCATTGGCAATATCTGGTGTTTCAGAAATTACAGAAATACCACTTGCATGTACATTTTTTACTTTAGAATTTACAACCGAAAGTATAATATCTATATCATGTATCATTAAATCTAGCACTACAGGTACATCTGTACCTCTCGGATTAAACTCTGCCAATCTATGAGACTCTATAAACATTGGTGTGTCTATTTTATCTTTTACAGCTGTAAATGCAGGGTTAAAACGTTCTACATGACCCACTTGACCTTGCACATGAAACTGACTTGCCAATGTTTTAATAGCTTCTGCTTCTAAAACAGTTTTTGTAATGGGTTTTTCTATGAAAATATGGCAACCTTTTTCTATAGCCATTTTTGCACACTCAAAATGAGACAAAGTAGGGGTAACAATGTCTACAACCTCTACTGCAGCAATTAAATCTTCTATAGAATCAAATAATTTATATCCAAATTCTTTGGCTATTTTTTCTGCATTTTCTTTAAAAGGGTCAAAAAAACCTACCAATTCATATTTTTCCGACTGTTGTAATAAACGAAGATGAATTTTACCTAGATGACCAGCACCTAAAACGCCTGCTTTTAGCATAAAATGTATTATTTTATTTTGTCTCCTCGAGCGCAGTCGAGAGGTTTGTAATTAATTATAAAGATAGTTTTCGACTGCGCTCGAACTGACCAATTTAATTTATAAAATTAAAAAATGCCAAAAACAAAGATACAATTTTATGAGTTTGTAATTATAATTATTCTTATTTTTAGCTCTTAGAAATTTGTTAAAATTGAAAGATACTTCAAAACACCAAGGACTTAGAAATCAGTTAGCTAACGTGTTAGTAGCTAAAGGCATTACAGATAAAAATGTTTTAAATGCAATCCGTAAAATTCCGCGTCATTTATTTATAGACTCTAGCTTTGAGGCACATGCTTATCAAGACAAAGCTTTCCCTATTGCAGCAGAACAAACCATTTCTCAACCTTACACTGTGGCATTTCAATCGCAAACATTGGCTCTAAAAAGTGGCGAAAAAGTATTAGAAATTGGTACAGGTTCAGGATATCAAACAGCTGTTTTATTAGAGCTAAATGCAGAAGTTTTTACAATAGAAAGACAGCGTGAGTTATTTAAAAAAACAAGTTTGTTTTTACCAAAAATTGGTTACAAGCCAAAGAAATTTATTTTTGGCGATGGTTATATAGGTTTAAAAGATCAGGCTCCTTTTGATAAAATTATTGTTACAGCAGGTGCACCATTTGTGCCAAAGCCATTACTAGCTCAATTAAAAATAGGAGGGATGTTGTTAATTCCTGTAGGTGATGAAACTCAAATTATGACGCTTTTTACAAGAAAATCTGCCAAGGAATTTGAAAAACAAGAATTAGGTGACTTTGCTTTTGTACCTATGTTAGAAGAGAAAAATTAATATTAGTTTTAAGGTTTTATTCGTTGAATTCCTTTGGATATTCAACCATCCCAGTAACCCCTTTGAGACCGTTTTTAACTAATTCTATAGCCATACAATTTTCTTTTGGTACCTCAAATGGTAGTTTAATTCCAAATTTATGAGCTTGTTTATAGCCAAATTTTGGGTAATACTTTTCGTGTCCAAGCACAATAACTGATTTATAGCCTAATTTTTTCGCTTTTTCATGTGATTGAACAATCAATTTTGCACCAATTCCTTTTTTTTGAAATTCGGGAAGCACAGAAACAGGTGCTAAAGCTAAGGAATCAAATTCTTTTACATCATTTCTTACTTTCAACTTGGTTAGTAAAATATGCCCTACAATTTTCTTGTCAATTTCAGCAACTAAAGATAATTCAGGTATAAAAGCGTCAGATTTTCTTAACTTTTCCACAAGAAATTGTTCTGTATGGTCTGCAAATTCTGCGTTTTTAAAAGCACTTTTAATTAGATTAAAAACTACTTTATGGTCGATTTTAGTTTCTTGTCTTATAATCACTTTTAGAATTCCTAATTATGTATTTAATTATTAAAACCTAAATAGCTCTTGTCCAATAGGCTGTTTTACCAAATAACGAAACACCAATATAACCTCTAATTTTTAGTTTATTACTTTCAATTAATTCGATATAGCATTTGTAAACTTTCCCATTTCTTGGGTCTAAAATGGTACCTCCAGACCATTCATCATCATCTTTTTCTAACCCAGATAAAATATTTAAACCTAATATAGGTTTGTTTTTATTTTCTCCCTCACATTCTACACAAAGCGCATTTTTTCTATCAGGATTTAAAATTTCTACAACTTTTGCGTAGGCTTTTCCATCTTTTTCATATACCTCTAAAACAGAGTCTACTTTACCAGCGTCGTTTTTAGAATTCCATTTACCAAAAATAGTTTGTGCATTTATAGTCATTGAAATAAATACAAATAAAAATGTAATACTTACTGTTTTCATGCCTGAGAAGTTTTATTTTTAAATTGATTGTGAAAGTATAAATTTTTTAACAAATATTTTGTTAAAACTATAAACTCGCATCAAAATTTTCTGTCCATTTGTTCTGAACTCTTAATACTTGCTCTATAACATCTCTTACACAACCTTCTCCGCCTTTTTTATCTGAAATGTACCTAGAAACTTGCTGAATTTCTCTAACAGCATCGTTTGGGCAAGCAGGTAAACCAACTAATTTCATTACAGGATAATCAGGAACATCATCGCCCATATACAAGACATTTTCTGGGTTTAAATTATATTTTTCTACCAACTGATTGTACTGTTTTATTTTATCATGTGCTCCTAAAAAAACATCTTCAATACCTAAAGCTTGCAATCTATTTCTAACACCTTCGTTAGTACCCCCAGAAATGATACAAACTCGGTAGCCTTTGTTTAAAGCATTTTTCATAGCATAACCATCTTTTACATTCATGTGTCTTACCAATTCTCCATCTGGCATAATGGTTAAAGTTCCGTTGGTTAAAACTCCATCAACATCAAAAATAAAGGTGTTTATTTTGGGTAATAATTGTTTAAAGCTAATTTCCATTCTGAATAGATTTTGTGATCAATTTATATATTTTTTGCTGTTGTTTTTCTAACAACTTTAAATGATTTTTTATCGTTTTTTTATCGTTTCTAATGGCTGGACCTGTTTGAGCCTTTTTTGGCGAAAGTGTTTTTATCTTTTCTGAAGTTTCGTCAATTAAAGGTTGTAAAATTTCAAAAGGAATATCATTTTCTTGACAAATATCATTACCAATTTGATATAAATGATTGGTGAAATTATTGACAAAAACAGCAGCTACATGTAATTTTTTTCGTTGTTCAGAGTTAATGTTGTATACTTTTTTACCAATGGATTTGGCTAGCTTTTCAAGCAATAGATAATCATTTTTTTTAGATGCTTCTAAACAAAAAGGGACTTTAGAAAAATTAACTTTTTTATCTTTAGAAAAGGTTTGCAACATATAAAAAACACCTTTATTTGTCGTATTTTTTAAATCTTCTAAAGCAAAACTACCAGAAGTATGAACTACAAACGCATTGGTAATTTTAGCAGAAACTTCTGAAATCGCATCATCGGAAACAGCAATTATGGTTACATCTGCATCTTGAATATTTTCTAATTTTCTAGAGTTTACTTGTGTAACTTTCACATCTTCAGCTTTTAAAAAAGCGTTGTATAAATGTGTGGCTACATTTCCATTACCAATAATTGCTACAGATATCATTATAGCGAAGATATTGATTTTTTGTAGAAATTTAGAATTGGATTTGGTAATTTAGCATTCGAAAATTCAATACAATGAAAAATTCTAACAAACTAGGAATTAACACAACCTGTGTACATACAGGAGAAGTAAAAGATGAACAATTTAAAGGGGCAGTTTCGCCCATATATATGTCTACTTCTTATGCTTTTGATGGCGTTGATGTAAAACGTTATCCACGTTATTTAAATAC
>NZ_CBFHJT010000017.1:0-16194 GCF_965656025.1 Polaribacter sp. | reverse complement strand
GGTTTAAAAAGTCATCCACAACATCAATTAGCAAAAAAACAAATGAAAGGTTTTGGAGCCATGTTATCTTTTGAACTGAAAGAAGGCATAGATCCTATGGTTTTTCAGAATTATTTACAATTGATAAAACCTTCTATGAGTTTAGCAGGTTTAGAAAGTACTACAGTAAGTCCTGCACAAACTACGCATGCTTTGTTAAGTGAAGAAGAACGTTTAGAAAGAGGCATTAAAGACGGCTTAATTCGTTTTTCTGTTGGTATAGAGGAACCTCAAGATTTAATTGCGGATATCGAGCAAGCCATAAAAAAGTCTCTTAAATAATTAAGAAACTTTAGTTTAGGGGACTTCCTATTTTCTTTTCCTTTTCTTTTTTTTAATTTTTTATGTTCTTAAAATGGCCAAATAATGGGTACTAATAACAAAGTTGTTATTAAGAAAATTACTAAAAGAGGTAAACCCACTTTAAAATAGTCCATAAATTTATAATTACCAGAGCTCATCACCATAGCATTTGTTGTTGTACCAATTGGTGTTAAAAACGCTGTAGAAGCACTTACAGCTACTGTTATTAATAAAGGTTCTGGAGAAATACCAACTGTACCAGCAGCTAATAAAACTATGGGAGCCATTAGTACAGCTGTTGCAGAGTTGTTTATAAACTGACTAAATGTAGTTGTTAAAATAAAAACTCCTGCTAATAAAAGTGTAGGGTTTTCTTTTCCTAAAAAACCAATTAAAGAATTAGAAATTAATTCTGCTGCACCCGTTTTTTGAATGGCAACACCCATTGGTATCATAGCAGCAATCATAACCACACTTGTAAAACTTATACTTTTGTAAGCTTTCGTAAAAGGCACACAACCTGTAAATAATACAATACCTGCAGAAATTAAAGCAGCTATTGAACCTGGTACCAGTTTTAAAACTAACATGGCAATCATTAAAATCAAAGCACCTAAAGCTATGTAAGATTTTGGAGTTAATTTATCCACATCCTTTAGCATTTCTTCTGGACTACCAACCACAACAATATGTTTGTGTTGTTCTTTTAGTTTTTCTATATTTTCCCAAGGTCCTCTAATAATAAAACTATCTCCGGCATTTACTCTCATTTCTTCTTCTAAAAAAGGCTCATGATTTCTAGAAGCAGCTAATAATTGTATCTCATATCTTTTAAAATATTCTTTAAGCTTAATTTTTCTACCTACCAACTGAGAATTTGGTGCAATTAAAACCTCAGACATCCCAACTTCTTGATTAATTAAATTGGTTCTTAATTCAGTTTTGGCAGATTCTTTTGGTATTAAACCCAATCTAAACTCAATCATAATTTTATTAATATCTTCTGTATTTCCTTTTACAGTAATAATGTCATGATATCTTAAATCTGTTTCATTTTCAGGAAACTCTATAAAAGGTTGGGTGCCTTTTAGTCTGTTTGGATGTCTTCTTTTTAGACGAATAATGTTAATGTGGTATTTATTTTCTAAATCCCACTCACTTAATTTTGTGTTAATTAGTGGTGATACAGATCTAATTCTTAATTGATAGTAGTCATTATCTATTTCGTAGCCTTTAATCCACTCGTGCAAAGTAGAATCTATATTAATAGGTTTATTATTTGTTTTATTTTTTGGTAAAACTTTAAAACCTACATATCTAAAATACACCAAAGCAATAATTAATAAAGGTAAAGCAATCAACCCAAATTCAAAAAAAGAGAAACCTTCAAAACCAGCCTCAATTAATGCATTATTTGCAATAATGTTTGGTGGTGTACCTGTTAAGGTTAATAAACCACCTGTGTTAGATCCAAAAGCAACTGGAATTAATATTTTAGATGGTAATGTACCAATACTCCATGCAGAAGAAATAGTTGCAGGCAATAAGGTAGCAACTGTACCCGTATTACTTACAAAGCCAGACAATACACCAGAACCTAATGTAATAATTACTAATAATTTTGGTACACTTTTTCCAGCCAATTCAATCAATTTTTTACCAGCTAAGGCTGTCCAACCCGTTTGCGATAAACCTTCGCCTATAATAAAAAGCGCAGCAATCATAATAACAGTAGGGTTGCTAAAACCACTTAAGGTTTCGTTTAAATTTATAATGCCACATAAGAATAAACTTAGCATAGAAACTAATGCAATTACATCTGGAGAGTATTTTCCCCAAACAAATAAACCAATAGTAATTGCTAAAATAACAAGCATCAAAGTCATAATTTTCTGTTTTTATATTTTGTTTTATGATGTAAAATTATGCTGATATCAAGCGGGTTTACATGATATATATCATAACTTTTCGATTTGTAAAATTTTTGTGATTATCATAAAAAAAAGACATTATTTTAACTATTTGTAAATACGAAAACGAAATAGACACAATGGCTTCTTATATTTTCTTTTAAAATTGATTATTTTTGATGTCTCTTTTAATTTTATTTACGAGAATGAATTAAAAATTACATCAATATATTTGCTAACTTAAATAATTATTGTGAATTATTGAATATATTAAATGTATAATCAAACATTTTAAAAAACAGTATAAATATATATGAAATTAGATATTTTGGCTTTTGGTGCACATCCAGATGATGTAGAATTAAGTTGTGGAGCAACCATTGCTAAAGAAGTTTCTTTAGGTAAAAAAGTAGGGATTGTAGATTTAACAAGAGGCGAGTTAGGTACACGTGGTTCTGCCGAAATTAGAAAAGTAGAGGCAGAAAATGCAGCAAAAATATTGGGCGTTTCTGTGCGTGAAAATTTAGGTTTTGCAGATGGTTTTTTCACGAATGATAAAAGTCACCAACTAGAAATCATAAAAATGATTCGTAAATATCAACCAGAAATTGTGTTGTGTAATGCTATTGATGATAGGCACATAGACCATGGAAAAGGAAGTAAATTGGTCTCTGACGCTTGTTTTTTAAGTGGTTTAATGAAGATAGAAACCAGTTTAGAAGGTGAAGCTCAGGAAAAATGGCGTCCAAAACAAGTATATCATTATATGCAATGGAAAAATATAGAACCTCATTTTGTATTAAACGTATCTGGTTTTATAGATATAAAAACAGCAGCTGTTTTGGCTTATAAAACACAGTTTTACGATCCAAATAGTAAAGAACCAGAAACACCTATTACAAGTAAAAATTTTATAGACAGCATAAATTACAGAGCAAGAGATTTAGGAAGGTTGATAGGAGTAGAATATGCAGAAGGTTTTAATACAGAACGTTACGCAGCTGTAGAAAGTTTAGATAAATTAATTTAAATTTTTGTTGTTTTAGAATAGAAAAAATATTTATATTTGCACCCGCAACAAATGGTGGTTGTAGCTCAGTTGGTTAGAGCGTCGGTTTGTGGTACCGAAAGTCGTGGGTTCGAGCCCCATCTTCCACCCAAAAGACAAAGCTTCTTAGAAATAAGAAGCTTTTTTTGTGGATTTATTTTACAACTATATGGTTATTTTATTTTCTATAATATTTATAATTTTAGTTTTTGGGCTTTTAATAAATACTAAGTTTAAAAACTAAGTAATTTAATAAGAATTCAAAATTTCTAAAACTTCTGCTCTTTTTCTAACAGAAACAGGCACATTTGAGTTATCTGTAAGTATTAAATAGCCTCCATCAGATTTTATAAATTCTTTAATATATTTGGAATTTATTAAATGACTTTGATGTACTCTTATAAAAGCTACTTCTGTTAATAAATCTGCAAAATATTTTAAAGTTTTAGAAACCAATAATTTAGAACCATCTTTAAAATAAAAAGTAGTGTAATTATTGTCTGATTTACAACGAATAATATCTGCAATTTGTACCACAATAATTTTATCTGATGTATTTAAAGATATTTTTTGGGGTTTGTTTTTGGGTGAAGTCACTGTTTGCTGCAAAACTTCTAATTGTGCTTTGTCCGGTTGCATTTGACTTTTTGCTTTATTGATTGCATTGTCTAAATCCGTATCTGAATAGGGTTTTAAAATATAATCGATTGCAGAAAATTTAAACGCTTTTATGGCATGTGCATCACTTGCAGTTACAAAAATTATTTTTGATGTTAAGTTTGGAAAAATTTCTAAAATATCAAAGCCAGTTCCATCACCTAACATAATGTCTAAAAAGAGAATTTCTGGTTGTTTTTTTTGTAATAATTTAGCAGCTTCTACCACACTTTTAGCAGTACCAATAATTTCTAGTTCTTTATGGTTATTAGTGATGTCGTTTGTTAACATATTTAAAGCTAACTCATTATCTTCTACTAAAATTGCGGTTGTTTTTGTCATAATTTTATTTCCTTCTTTTCATTTGTTTAAAAATCTGTTTTTAAAGGAATTTTAAACCATACTTTTGTGCCAGAAATTATATTTTCTTTTTTAGTTTCTACGACCGAAAAAGTACTATGTTTAGATAGATTTTCTATTCTTTCTTTGGTTACTTTTAAAGCGACAGAAGTGTGGTTTTTATGTGATTTATTTTTTTGTGATTGATAAATTCCAATTCCATTATCTATAACTGTACATTCTAAAAACCTGTTTTTTATGGTAAAATTGATGCTAATTTTATTTTTTGAATCATTTTGTTGAATCCCATGTTTTATGGAGTTTTCTAAAAAAGGTTGCACCAACATTGGCGGAATTAAAATTTCTTCTGCATCCATTCCGTTTAAAGAAGTTTTTAGTTCAAAAGTAAAGTTTTTAGAATTCATTTGTTGTTCTAATTGAAGGTAGGTTTCTAGCGTAACTATTTCTTCTTTCAAACTAATTTCTTCTAAACGCGAATTGTTTAAAACGCTTCTTAAAAGAACAGAAAACTGAGAAATTGTTTTGTTCAATTCCTTTTTGTCATCAGCATTACCAAGTGCTTTGATGCCATTTAACACATTAAAAATAAAATGCGGATTCATTTGCAACTGCAAAGCTTTTTGCTCTAAAGACAATAAATGATTTTCTAGTTGTAAAGTATTCACTTTTGCTTGATGTTTTTTCTTTACTTTTCTTAGATACAGTTCAACCAAAGCAGCTAATAACAAGCAAAAAACGACTACACTCAACATATAAAACCAAGCTTGTTTGTAAAAAGGTGTTTTTATTTTAAAAGCGAATTGTTTACTATTAATCGCATCAGCATTTTTAAAACGAGCTTCTACAATAAATTTATAAGTTCCTGCTTGTAGATTAGCAAAGTTAATTTGTGTTTGCGACGACCAAGGAGAAAAGGCACCATTTAATTTATAACGAAATTCAATATTTTTTGGATTGCTAATAGAAACACTTTGTAACAAAAAAGAAATATTATTTTGATTCGGTTCTAATTGTAAAGTTTTACTATAATCTTGAGTAGATATAGAGTCTACACGAGTATAATTTACAGCTATGTCTGCAATAATAAGAACAGGCTTTGTAGGAATTTGATTACTTTTTTTTAGGAACAAATTATTTTCTGTGGCAATAAAAATATTGTTTTCTAAATCTTGAAAAACAGTGTTTATAACATTCGAGTTTAAATTGCTGTTGTATTTGTTCAATCGTTTTTCAAAAATAAAATTGGTTGCATTTAAAATATCAATTCCGTTATTTGCGGTAATTACATATAGTTTATTTGCAATATTTTCTATGCTTTTAATATTGTTTGTAGTATATCTTTCTATGAGTTGATAATCAGTATTTAATTCTAATATTTTGGAATTTTTTTTAACTGTAAATAAGCGATTCTCTATTTGTAGAAGAGAGGAGAAGTTTCCTTTTTGAACTACTTTTATTTGTTTTGGTTCAAATAAATTATCGACTTGCCAAAGACCATTATTTGTAGCAATTATAAAGTGTTTTTTATAAAAAGTGATATCGTTAATAATAGAAAAATCTAATTTGTAGGTAGTTTTTAGTGGCTGCAAATACTCTTTTTTTAGAGTTGCTATTCCTTGGTTGGTACCAATAAAAATTGCATTGTTATGAGTAAATATTGTATTGACATTTTTGGCATCGTAAGTAAAAAGTCGATTTTTAGTTTTTAGCTGTAAACTTTTATTTTTACCAATAAATAAAGAATCATTTTTAGATAAAATGGTATTTACTTTTTCTGAATATTTTAAATTTTGTTTCTTAAATGAAACCCCATCAAACCTTAATAAACCTTTGTTTGTACCCAGCCAAATATTATGATAATCATCTTGGGCAATTGTTAGCACTTCTAAATTTTTAAACTCTTTAAAACTTTCAATTTCATTAAAATTATTTTCTTGTGAGTGTGTGGCATTTATCAACAAAACAACAGTAAAAAAGAACCCAACAGTATTTTTTAACTGTTTTTTTAATGCATACATCAATAAAAAGAGATTTAAAAATATTTTCATTATTACAAACTTACTAATTAAAACGCCATTACACCATTTTTAATTTTGTGTAATGACGTTATCAAACTACAATTTCCATTCCATTTTACTTCATCGCATAAAGGCGTCTATTGGTTGTGTCTGGTTCTACGTGTTCTAAATCTCCATAAGGCTTAATTAAAGGTTTTAGTACACACAAACCTGTGGTTCTTCCTTTAATAGTTAATGTACTTCCTTTCACATTCCACGTCCATCTAAATTTTTCTAAAGGGATGTCATATTTATTAAATTCAGCCAATAATTCGTCTTGTGTTTCAATCCAATCCATTACATCTTCTGGCATTGTAAATTTTGGCATTTGATTGTCTGTGTTAAAAAAATCGAACTCCCATTTAATTGGTATGCTAAATTGTGTGGTGTAAGGTTCACCTACATATCTTTCTTCTTCATTATTTAAAGCATCATACCAATCGATATCTTTCTCTTCGGGATATTTTTTAGCAATTTCTTTAGATAAGTCCATTTTTCCAGGAGAATAAGCTGTTGGATAAAATACATAATAAGGCTGTGCTAAATAATGATCTGCAAACTTACCGCCAAAAATAGTATGATATGGAGAGGCAATTACCTTTGGGTTTTCTGGTGCGTGAAAAGCATCTTTTAAGGTTTTTATCAGTGCTTTATTTTCTATTAAACCAGAGGCATGAAAAACAATTTTAGAGTTGGCATTTACCACATTTTGCAAAGTAGGTAAAGTACCTTGTGTTATAGATTTCCTTAAGGTTTCTGATGTTATTTTATCGCCTCTAATTACGGTTTCTAAATTCATGCCTTTATAAGGATTGCTCTTGTTTACAATATGAATCTCGCTATAAACACGTTGATTCCCATTATTGTTTAACCACACAATAATTTCCTCTAAAGAATATTGTCCATCAATTACTTTTAGCCCTTTTTCTTTAAAATAATTTCTGGCTTTTGAGTAAAAAGTTTCATTGCCTTTATCAAAACCAGCAATAAAAACGATTGGTTTTTGATAGGTAACTTCTTTAATTACTTTTTTTGCAGGTATGTTGTTTTTAACAACTACTGCTGTAGGTTTTGCTTTTTTTGATGATGATGAGTCGCAGTTTACAAATAAACTGGTACTTACGATGGTTGCTATTGCAAATACGGTGTTTCTGAAGATTGTTTTCATAATTTCTACTTTTTTAAATGTTAATACACTGTAAAAGTAGTGGCTATGTTTACTTAAATTTTGGCTGTTTTAGAATTCGTGGAAGTTGAATTAGAATTCGTACTTAAAAACAATAAACTACTTATAATTTATTCCCCTTCATGGTTGTAAACCACCAATTCAGTCAATCCTTCTTCTTCGGGATTATTGGCAAAAGAGCGCAAATAAACATCTAAAGACTGTATCATTCTTTCCTCTGGATAAAAGAGTACTTTATTATCATATTGTGCCCATTCATTTACATTTAAATAAGCTTTTCCGTTTTTATATCTGTAAAAATCTTGAATATGATTGGGCAAAGCGTCTTCTAATTCTTCATTTACAAAAACATTGTAATAGTTTAAATCTGCTGTAAAAAAGTGAAATGACAATAAACTATCATAAAAACCAGTAAAAAAATTTGCCATGGGTAATCCTATTGTAAATACTAAAATGGCAAGTTTTTGTTTGTTAAAAAACTGGATAAAAAAATCGAAAGCATTTGTGGTTTTAAGCGTCCAAAAGATAATTACTACAGAAAACATGTTTTGAATATTCCAAGGCACTACATTGTAACCATAACCTAAATAAAAAAGTAAAAATGTAATAATAGCATGCATAGATAATATAAACAACACACCAAATTTTCTGGTTTTATTAAATAATAACAAAATTCCCATTGATGCCTCAAACCAAGGTACAGCGTAGGTAAAACTTTCTAAAAACCATTGTGGTAAGCAAATTAAAGCGTTGCTAGAACTTTCTACGCAACTAAAGTGTTTGTTTAACGCTGATAGCCATTGTACATAAAAAGAATGATTTAATTTTTGAATTCCACTCCAGAAATAAGTAGCAAAAAAAACTAAAATTACAGCATATAAAACCTTTTTATAATCTGTTTTTCTAGGAAAAATTTCGATAGCTAAAATAGTTAGAAAACTTTGATAAAAGTAAGGTTGTAGCCTATTTTGATCTACCAATGCCAAATAAAGGTAGAGTAGGAGAATTACCCAACCTTGCCATCTTTTATTCTGAAAAATGTATACAATTTGTATGATAAAAAAGAAACCTGCTAAAATATAATCTAGCGGATTTGTTGGAATTGGTAGCCAATCAAACAACGGTATTACAGGAAAAGTTTTAGTAGTAACCCATAATTTTGGGGCATACACCATTAAAATTAAAACGGCTAAAATGGCAATAATTCTAACGTAATTTACTTTTTGCTGGTTGGTTAGGTTTGTGGTCATTTTAATTTATTTTTATCACCAATTAAATATTTGTGAGATTCCTCCTCATTCTTCATTCGGAATGACACCTTAATTTTATTTTAAAACGCCAGTTTCTCAGCCAAATATTTAGCTGTATACGATTTTTTATTTCTAGCCAATTTTTCAGGTGTACCTTGAAAAATAAGTTCTCCACCATTTCTGCCACCTTCTAAGCCTAAATCTATAATGTAATCTGCACATTTTATTAGCTCAATATTATGCTCAATCACTACAATAGAATGTCCTTTTTCTATTAAGGCATTAAAACTAGCCAATAATTTTTTAATATCATGAAAATGTAAACCAGTTGTTGGTTCATCAAAAATAAAAAGTGCTTTGTCTTTGGTGTTTCCTTTCACCAGAAAAGACGCTAACTTTATTCTTTGAGCTTCACCACCAGAAAGGGTAGAAGAAGATTGCCCCAAAGTTACATAGCCCAAACCAACATCTTGCAAGGGTTTTAATTTATTAGCAATTTTGGTTACTAAGTTTTCTGAGAAAAAAGTAACAGCATCATCAATCGTTAAATTTAAAATATCATCTATCGATTTTCCATCGAACTTTACTTCTAAAACTTCTTTTTTAAAGCGTTTTCCATTACAAACATCGCATTCTAGGTGGACGTCTGCCATAAATTGCATTTCTATGGTTACTTCTCCTTCACCTTTACAAACCTCACAACGTCCACCTTCTACATTAAAAGAAAAGTGTTTGGGTTTGTAGTTTCTAATTTTAGATAATTTTTGATTAGAAAATAAGGCACGAATATCATCATACGCCTTAATATATGTAACTGGGTTAGAACGCGAAGATCTACCAATTGGATTTTGATCTATAAATTCAACATGTTTTAGTGTGTCAAAACTACCTTTTACTTCTGTATGTTGGCCCACTTTATCACCATAACCAATCAATTTTTTTTGTAAGGTTGGATACAGAATTTTTTTAACTAACGTACTTTTTCCTGAACCCGAAACTCCTGTAATTACGGACAAACAGTTTAAAGGAAAAGTAACATCTATATTTTGTAAATTATGTTCTCTTGCGCCAATAATTTCTATTTTATTTTTTGAAGTTCTACGTTTTGTAGGTACTTCAATTTTTAAGTCTTCATTTAAGTATTTTGCTGTTAAAGATTCGGATTTTAAAATTTCTGTAAAACTACCTTCTGCAACTACATTACCACCAAAAGTACCCGCTTCTGGACCAATATCTATTATATAATCTGCTTCTTTCATGATGTCTTCATCATGTTCCACTACAACAACTGTATTGCCTAAATCTCGTAAATCTTTTAAAACACCAATTAAGCGTTCTGTATCTTTTGGATGCAAACCAATGCTAGGTTCATCTAAAATATACATAGAGCCAACCAGAGAGCTCCCCAATGATGTTGCTAAATTTATTCTTTGGCTTTCGCCACCAGAAAGGGTGTTAGAAGTTCTATTTAACGTTAAGTAAGACAAGCCAACATCTGTTAAAAACTGCAATCTGTTATTAATTTCTGTCAATAATCGTTTTCCAATTTTTTCTTCGTATTTGTCTAATTTTAAAGATTTAAAATATGTAGATAATTCATCTAAAGGCATGGTAACCAAATCAGAAATTGTTTTCTCGTTTATTTTTACATAATTGGTTTCTTCTCTTAAACGTTTGCCATTACAAGTAGTACATTTGGTTTTACCTCTGTAACGAGATAACATAACACGATTCTGAATTTTATAGCTTTTTTCTTCTAAAGCTTTAAAAAAGTGATGAATTCCGTTAAAAGATTTATTGCCATTCCAAACCAATTCTTGTTGTTTTTCTGTTAGTTGAAACCAAGGTTTGTGAATTGGAATATCAAATTGATATGCAACATCTATTAACGTGTCTTTATAATGAATGTAAGAAGGTGTTTTAAAAGGAAAAATAGCATCTTCCATAATAGATAAACCTGTATTGGGAATCACCAAATCTTCATCTATACCAATTACGTTTCCGTAACCTTCGCAAGTAGGACAAGCACCATAAGGATTATTGAAACTAAAAAAATGAGTGTTGGGTTCTAAAAAAAGCATGCCGTCTAACTCAAATTTATTACTAAACTCAGTTACTTTTTTTTGAGATAAATTTTCTACAAAACAACTGCCTTTTCCTTCAAAAAAAGCAGTTTGTATGGCATCTGCTAATCTATTGTAAAAATCTTCATCATCTTTAGTTACAATTCTATCGACCACTAAAAATAAAGGCTCGTTTTGATACTCTTTTTGTGGTAAATCTGCAATTCTATATACTTTGTCATTCCATTTTAAACGAGCATAACCCTGTTGTTCTAAAACCTGTAAAACGGTTTTTAAATCTCTGTTTTCACTTATAGTAATAGGAGCTAACAATAACAGTTTTGTTCTTTCATCAAATTTCTTTACAAAATTTACAACATCAGAAACGGTATCTTTTTTAACTTCTTTACCAGAAATAGGAGAGTAGGTTTTACCAATTCTAGCATATAATAATTTAATATAATCGTAAATTTCTGTAGATGTGCCTACTGTAGAACGTGGGTTTGTAGAATTTACTTTTTGTTCTATGGCAATGGCTGGTGCAATCCCTTTTATGTAATCTACTTTTGGCTTGTCTAATTTGCCTAAAAACTGTCTTGCATATGAACTTAAACTCTCTACATAACGTCTTTGTCCTTCTGCATACAGGGTGTCAAAAGCTAAAGAAGATTTACCAGACCCAGAAAGTCCAGTAACAACAACCAATTTATTTCTTGGTATTACTACATCAATATCTTTTAAATTGTGCAGTTTAGCACCTTTAATTATGATGTTTTCTTTAGGGTTTACTTTAGAAAGATCTGTCTTCATGTATCAATAAAATATAAGCTATAAAATTACCAAAAAAATAGCTGTTTTAAGAAGTAGTAAAAATGTTTTTTTGTTAAATGTTTGTTTGTGTAAAAAAAAATATACATATTTGTTATTGATAAATCTCATAAAATTAGACGTATATAGTAAAAAACTACTTTTTTAATTAACAATTAATAAAATTCTGAAAAGCCTCTTAGCTTTTCTAAAGTAGTTATGGTACGTACAAATTCAATTTCTGATAGTAAATTAGTAAGCGATTACCTTAAAGGTAGTGAAGCATCTTTGGCTGTTTTGATAAATAGACATCAACAAAGACTTTTTAGCTTTATCTATAGCAAAGTTCAAGACAAAGCAATTACTGAAGATATTTTTCAAGATACCTTTATCAAAGTAATTAGAACCTTAAAAAAAGGAAAATATAAC
Organism: Polaribacter sp.; assembly: GCF_965656025.1. Classification (GTDB taxonomy): domain Bacteria; phylum Bacteroidota; class Bacteroidia; order Flavobacteriales; family Flavobacteriaceae; genus Polaribacter. The sequence goes on along the minus strand of NZ_CBFHJT010000017.1, from coordinate 4,085 downwards.
GAAGAAGGTAAATTTTTACCTTGGGTAATGCGCATTGCGCACAATCTTGTTATTGATTATTTTAGAAAAAATAACAGGATGCCAAAATTTCAAAATACAGATGAATTTAATATTTTTTCTGTTATTAATGATGGTAGCCTAAACGCAGAAAAACAAATTATACAAGAGCAAATTTACGATGATGTAAGAGAGCTTATCAATGGCTTGCCAGAAGAACAAAAAGAAGTTTTGGTAATGCGTATGTATAAAGATATGAGCTTTAAAGAAATTAGCGAAAATACGGGTGTAAGTATCAATACAGCCCTAGGTAGAATGCGTTATGCATTAATAAATATGCGTAAGTTAATAGAAAAACATAAAATTATTTTGGTAAACTAACAATAAAGTAAAAATAGCATCGTTATTATTTTAGAAACCAACATTTTAAATAGTATATATGATGCAACTTTACTCAAAAAAGCCGTCTGATTTACAGATGCAACCCAAAAAAGAAACAGTTCAATTTTTGATTAATTTTTCCAAATCGTTACGAGTTGTAAAAACAAAATCAAAAGACTTCATTGAATTGAATTTGAATTAAGAGTGGAAAAAGCTTCAACAAATGTTGAGGCTTTTTTTATGGTTAAGGATAACATTCATTTTGTCAATGAATTGGGTAACCTTTACAGAGATGACAAGCTGTATGTTATTACGATTGGAGTATGAGCAAAGTCAAGAAATCTATAAAGATTTAAATTTCAAAAAACATCCCCCCAACCAAAAACCACCAACTAATAATTTACAAATACCTACTCCCTTCTTTATATACTTGCACACCTGCTTTCAGCATTTTTTTAAGTTTACGAGAAGGTTGATAATTGATATTAAATTTTTTAATATTTTTTTTAGCAGACAATTCCTCTGGTGATGGGGCAGCCACACTTTGCAAGCCCATTTTAAATTTACCTACATCACCCATATCTATAGTGTAACCATTTTGTAGGTAAAAATCCATTTTTATACCCAGTGCAATCAAAACCGCTTTTACATCTACTTGATGCAAACTACACTCGTTACTAATATCGGTACTTAATTTTTCTAAGTCTATGGTACCTTTACTAATTGCCTGAATTATGTATTGTGGCGTATTATTTTGTAAACTATTGTTTCTTTTGGTAATTCTGTACTGTAAAGCCATTTTTTTGTATATTTGATTATAAGTGTGTAAAACAAGGCAAAAACCTTATATGATAACCCTTTATCAAATATACTACAAGTTTTGCATAAATATACTAATACATTTGTATAAAATTACTAGTAAATTCATTCAAAAATACTACAACATTTACTAAAAGTTACTGAACTTTTCCAAGTTGCATCAAGGTGCATGTGCTACTGCGTCTTGATGTATGTGCAATTGCATATTGATTTGTGATGTATTGTTTATGGATGTTGTTTGGGATAATTTATTGTTAATAATTAGTACAATAAAAATTTACTTGGTAATATACCTATTTAACTTAAAAAGATTTCTATTTTTATAGTTCATTATTATGAAAAAGTAAATGAACGCATCTCAAATAGAAAAAAATAACTTAACTAACCAATATCAAATTTGCTATGAAAATTTTAAAAAAAAGAATTGTACTTATATTATTTATATTATTAGCAGTCAATATAAGTGCACAGGAAATAGAACATCAGGCACCAACATTGCAGGTAGGTTTAGATGGGTTAAACTTTACAAAAGGAACTTTAGACCCTGAAGTAATTGCAAGAATAATTGCTGAGAAGCAAAGTGAAATTAAAATAAAAGTTATACAAAACTCTTTTTTAAAAAAAATATACGGTTCAGGTGGTACAATATATAATTATGCCGACAACATTATAAAAGGGGTATTAGAAGAGCCAGATACAGATATTCGTACTCGTAAAATTATGGAGAGTACTGTGAACTTGGTTTTTGTGTATGCGTTTGCTGATTTTTATCTAAAAAAATCTGCAACTGATAGTGATATCAAGTCTAAATTACAAGCTTTAGCAATAGGTTATCATTTAGATTCTTTAAAAGATTTTAGTAGAGGGTTAAAATATAAAGGTCTTTTGGCTAACTATAATGACTCAATTTTAAAATCTAATAAAAACGTTTATGAAGGCTTATCCACAAAGGAGTCAACAAACAAGATTAAAAATAACTTAAATAATTTCGTGTCGCTTATTATTGATATTTCAAGTGAAGTAATAAGAGATAATGAAAAATTAAGTGACCTTGGTTTAATGAGGGTTTCTTATTCTAACAATTATGATTATTTAAACATGTTTAATATTCAGAAAAAGTATTACGAATATTATAAGGATGAAAACGCTATTTATAACAAAGATAATTTAGCATATAGCAAAGCTATTTATGATAGCATGAATACTTTTCTGCGCAACTATACCTCAACTATAGGTGCTTTAAAATACATATTAGAGAAATCTAATTTTAAAAGCAATAGTATAGATAAAGTGTATTTTAATGGACAAGCAGACTTTAGCTTAAATCAAGAATCTAAGTTTTTTTTAGACGAAATAGAGAGTGATAGCGCTAATAATTTATCTATTACACAGTATGATAGTACTATTGTTAATTTAAGGAACTCTATTGAAGAATTGTCGAAAAAATTAACCAATGCTAATAAACAATCGAACGAAAATATAAGAGAAAATTATATTAAAGATTTAGAAACTGGTATAAAGAAATTAAGTTCAGTTTTAAATTACCTCAAAAAAATAAAAATATTTTTGAATGACATAAATATAAAACCTGAAGATAAATTTCTAATGTTTAGTGATATGTTGTATTCATTAAAGAATGAGATTATTCCAAATATTGAATATAGTGTAAAATATTTTCCGGATTTAATTGAATCAAAAGATTTTATAGATGATTTGTCTAAAAAATTATATGTATCATTCACAGAGAACTCAAATTTCAAATTTTTAAATAACTTAAATAAGAATCCTGAACCATTTGTAAGCTTAGTTTCAAAATTATACGAATTTGATAAAACCAAAACTTTTTCTGAATATGTAAATATTATTTCTCTTTTAGATGAAGTTTTTGAAACAGGTAAGTATAAATCTGCATTGGCAACATTAAATACATTTGTTAAAGATTATACTGAAATAACTAAAGATTCAAATGGAAATGAAGTATTAATTTTTAATGTAGAAAGTTTTTTAGTGAAATTAGACAAAATGCAGACTGATAAAATTAATCGTTTTCAATTTCATTTTACAGTGGGAATGAATACAACTTCTTTTGTAAATGGTGCAATTGATTTAGGAAATGGTGAAAGCATAAGTAATTTTTCTCACTTTAGTGAAAAAATAGGTTTAAAAATAAAATTAGTAAATCGAGGTGATTGGCTACCAAGAAATCCAGGTGAAACTTATGGTAGTTTTGGTAAATTTTATACAAAAACAAGTCCACCAAAAGAACCTCTTATTTCCAATTGGCACATCCTTATTTATGGCTCAGGTATATTGTATAATTTAATTAACAGCAGTACAAATAAAGAATTTAATTTTCCTATGGCAGGCGTTGGTACTGGCGTTACATTTTTTAATGCCTTAGATTTTAATGTTTCTGTGGGTATACCTCTACTAGAAAAAGGTGGCTTTACTGCAATGAAAAATAATGCTTTTGTTAGTTTTGGTTTTGATATTCAAATTGCAGAATATTTTAAAGAGTTAGGTAAAAAACGAAGAGAAAGAAAAAGGAACGAACAACTTACTACAAAAAAATAAAATGCCAGACATAGTACACGTAAAATACCAACAAACAGGAAAAAGCAAAAGCACTAATAAGTTAGGTATGCGAGAAATGCAACAAAAAGCATTGCGAGGCACGTAGCAATCTCATAATTTATAGAAATTTTATATTGTAATGGAAAACAACCAACAAAACATCATTATTTATAACACGCCAGATGGTAGCATCTGTAAGTTTATATATCAAAGATGGTAACGTTTGGATGAACCAAAGTCAGCTAGCAGCACTTTTTGACACCTCTATACCAAACATCAGTATGCATATATCTAATATACTGAAAGAAAAGGAA
>NZ_CBFHJT010000016.1:47456-49353 GCF_965656025.1 Polaribacter sp. | reverse complement strand
AAAAACACGTTCATCATCATCAAAAATTGTAATGATTATTATCTGAACTTCTGGGTATAATTTTTTATAAATTGATATGGCTTCTATACCTGACAAACCTGGTAAACCTATGTCTTGTAAAATAATATCTGGTTTGTCTTTTACACCAAAGGACTGTATCGCTTTTTCAACAGAATTTACAGAATGTTCTAAATTAAATTCATTGTAAACGTTCATTAAATCTTCTAAAGATTCTTTAAATAAGATATCGTCTTCTACAATCCAAACTGTATAGGGTTTATTATTTTGCATACTCAAATTAAAGATTTTCTTTTTTTAAATTTTATACCGAGTTTACGGTATTCTTATTTGTAATTCTATTGTTGTTCCTTCATTTACTTTTGAAGATATTGTGTATTTACCTCTTAATATTTCTGCTCTGTTTTTTAAACTTACTAAGCCATTTCCGGTAGTTTTTAAATTTGTATGAAAACCTTTACCATCATCCTTAATTGTTAGATAAAATTGAGTGTTAACCAATTTAGAAATCATGTTAACATTTTTAGCATCTGCATGTTTTGTAATATTATTTACAGCTTCTTTTATAAATAAAAACAAATTTCTTTTTTGCTCTGGTTTGCTCTGGAGTTAAAATTCTTTTCTTATCATCATCAGAAATTACATCAGTAAAATTAATTTGAGTATCATTTAAAAGTTCTTGAGATACCGTTTTACTTTTCATTAAAAAATCTCCTAAAGTTTCTTTTTCTGGGTTGATTAACCAGACAATATCATCTAATGTAGCTGCTAAATTTCTTGCGTTTTTTGTAATTCTAGAGAGCAAATGTGGTTTAATATTGCCTTTATTGTATTGTTGCTCTAAAATATCACTGGTTAAAGCAATACTACTTAAACCACTACCCACCTCATCATGTAAATCACTCGCAATTCTTAGTTTCATTCTTTCTACAGCTAATAATCTTTTTACACGATAGTAATAAACACCATAAATAACACCAGCAATTGTTATAAAAATTAGTATTTGAAACCACAATGTTTTCCAAAATGGGGGCATAATTTCAATGAATAACTCATCACCTTTTTTATTCCAAAGTCCGTCATTATTTGCTGCAATTACTTTAAACTTATATTTTCCTGGTGGAAGTTGTACATACCTAGAAAATCTAAAGCCATTATCTTCAACCCAATTCTTATCTCTACCAACAAGTTGATATTTGTATTTGTTTTGAGACGAATTTGTATAATTTAATGCAACATATTCTAATGAAATGGTATTCTGATTGTAAGGTAAAATCACTGATTTTTTTTCTCTATGGTTGTATACAAAAGTAGAATCTGAAGTAATTACGTTTAATTTGGTGATGTGTACCTTTGGAATAACTGTATTTTCTTTAATTTTTGATGGATAAAAATTCGTAATTCCTTTGATGCCTCCAAACCAAAATTGTCCATTTTGAGTTTTGGTTGATGAACGTCTATTGAATTCTAAGTTTAAAACACCTTCTTCTTTCGTGTACGCATCTAAATATTTTGTTTTTAAGTTATAACTCATTAGCCCTTTATCTGTGCCCATCCATAAACGATTAAAACTATCTTTTTGAATACTGAATATAATTGAGTTAGTTACATCAACTTTTTTTAGATTTAGAGTTGTAATATCTAGAGAATATAAACCTTCATTTGTTCCCAACCAAATAGTATTATCTACTAAAATCATATCCCAAATTGCGGAATTTATAATTTTATCTTTTTTGTGATAAAGAGGTTTTATTATTTCTGTTTTTACATCGTACAAAAACAATCCTTTGCCCTCTGTTGCTATAAATACTTTATTATTTGTGGCTAATATTTTTTGTACATTAGAAGATTCCAAAGCAATATCTACAACAGATTTGAT
>NZ_CBFHJT010000016.1:46119-47358 GCF_965656025.1 Polaribacter sp. | reverse complement strand
TTAGCTGTATTTTGGTGTTTTTTTTCGAAAGCTGATGAATTCCTGTGTGCGAGGCTACCCAAGTAAATTCATTTTCTGTATCAAAAATATTAAAAGAAGTCTCATAGAAATCTTTCCCTTTAGGCAATAAAATTTTATTAGATTTATTTTCATTAGCACAAATCAACCCTAAATTTGTAGACAGCCATATTGGATATTTATGATCTTCTATAATTTTAATATCCCATATAAACAAACCTCCTTTAGAATCGTTGCCTAGGATATTTAGTTTTTTAAAGGTTTTATTTTCTACAGAATATTTGTAGAAAGCTTTTCCAAATTCATTAAAATACAATGTGTTTTTATCTGATGAAAGCCCCATAATAACGGCATCTGTATTTGCATTAACTTGTAAATGTTGAAATTCTTTTTTGTAATAATCAATGTAAAAAACGCCTCCTAAAGTACCTATCCAAAGGTTACCAATATCATCTTTATATATACTTCTTACTTGCAGATTTAAAGATGTTTCATTTTTAATCAATTGCTTTTTTCTAAGTTTTTTTGTGTTTGTGTGATATTCAAACAAACCATCATTAGTTCCTATGAATAGTATATTTTTATTTATTTCTAATAATTTAGTAGGTTGAATATTATTTGGTAATTCAGGAATTGAAGAGTGAAAATTATTTATTTTATAATCTGATTTTGGTAGCCAAATTTTTTGAGAATACTTACCAAAATGAATTTGTTTTCTAACCCCTATGTTACTTTTTATGTTAACGATTTCTGTAGAGTTCTCGGTAATACTATCAAGACTACCTTCTCTAGAATTAATCCAAACTTTTTTGTTATCTGAAGTGATACAAAAACTATTATATTTTTTAGATATAAATCGAAATTCTTTTGATTTTATATCAAAAAAACCAGCTTTCCCTAATGTATTAAACCAGATTTTATCTTCGTCAACTAAAAGTAATTCTTTTATATCTAAATCTTTATCTTCACTTTTGTAATTAATAAAGGTCTCATTAATAGGGTTATAAAGACTTATTCCTTTTTTAGTGGCTATCCACAAATTGCCTTGTTGATCTTTTAATAAACTTCTGCAAACATTGGATGCTATTGAACTATTTTCTTCTGGATTATGGTAAAACTTTGTAAACGAATAACCATTATACCTATTCAAACCATTATCAGTCGCAAACCAAACAAAGTCTTTAGTATCTTTTTGAATATCATAAACAATGTTATTAGACA
>NZ_CBFHJT010000016.1:42292-46019 GCF_965656025.1 Polaribacter sp. | reverse complement strand
CAGCAGCAGCAATCTCTTTAAGTGTTATTAATTGGCAAAATAAATTACAAACCAGTAATGTAGAATTAAACAATTTAGGTACTTTTTCTTTAAATGAAGAGAAAAAAATTGTTTTTAAACCAACAACAGAAATTAATTATTTAACTTCCTCTTTTGGTTTATCTGCAGTTAAAACATCAAATATTACAAGACATAATGCTACTGTAAAACCATTGCACCAAAACACTAAAAAAGAGGTGCCGACTTTTATAAAATATGCAGCTACTGCAGCAATTTTATTAACATTAGGGTTTGCAGGTTATAATGGTTATCAACAAAACAAGCAAAAAGAAACCATTGCAAAGCAGGAGAAAAATTTAGAAAAAAAATTACAATCTGCCACTTTTGTAATTCAAAATCCTTTACCAACTTTACAATTAAACGTAAGCAAAGAAATTGCAAAACCATTTTATGTAGTTGCTGGTGCATTTCAATTTCCTGAAAACGCTGCAAAAAAAGTAACGCAGTTAAAAAAGAAAGGTTTTAATGCGAAAATTATCGGTTTAAACAAATGGGGCTTAACACAGGTTTGTTTTGATAGTTTTGCAGAAAAAAACGATGCGATCAACAGTTTAAATAAAATTAAAAGAACTGTTTCTAATGATGCTTGGTTACTTATAAAACGTAATAAATAATTTAGGCTTACTTTATCAGGTTTAGGTTCGGTTTTCTTCGGTTGATTGTTATCTTTGCACAAAAAATTACTTTTTTGATGGAAACAAAAACACCCAAAGATTCCTTAACCGTACTTACAGATTTAGTTTTACCTGGTGAAACTAATTATTTAGACAATCTTTTTGGAGGAGAATTATTGGCAAGAATGGATAGAGCTTGTAGTATTGCTGCAAGAAGGCACTCTAGAAGAATTGTAGTTACAGCTTCTGTAAATCATGTTGCTTTTAACAAATCTGTACCTGTTGGTAGTGTAGTTTCTGTTGAGGCAAAAGTATCAAGAGCTTTTAAAACGTCTATGGAAATTTATGTAGATGTTTGGATTGAAGATAGACAATCACTCTCGAAAACAAAAGTGAATGAAGGTATTTACACCTTTGTTGCAGTAGACGAAACAGGAAAACCTGTTAAAATTCCGCAAATTGTACCTGAAACAGATCTAGAAAAAGAACGTTATGAGGGTGCTTTAAGGCGCAAACAATTAAGTTTAGTTTTGGCAGGAAAATTAAAACCAAACGAAGCTACAGAATTAAAAGCTTTATTTAATTAAAAATAAAAAATGCTAGAATTTTTAAATAATCATAAAATTATAGAATCTTTAGTTGTTGTTATTTTAGCAATACTTATAAGATTAGTTATTACAAATTCTTTAAGAAAAATTCAGATAAAATTTGGATTTCAAAAGTCTAGAATTTTAGTAACTAATAAAGTAATTACTGTTTTAATTTATGCAACTATAATTGTTGTTATAGCTTTTATTTGGGGAGTAGACGAAAAACAGTTATTAATTTATGTTTCTTCTTTTTTAACCATTTTAGGCATTGCATTTTTTGCTCAATGGTCTATATTGTCTAACATTACAGCAGGTATTATTTTGTTTATAAACTACCCTGTAAAAATTGGAGACACCATTACTATTTTAGAAAAAGACTATGATACAACTGGAGAAATTAGAGACATTGGTGCATTTTTTATTACTTTAAAAACACCAGAAAATGAGTTTATAACCATACCAAACTCAATTATTCTTCAAAAAAACATAAAATTCAAATAAAAAAAAAGCGCAAATTAAATTTGCGCTTTTTTTATAAATATTATTGTAATTACACAGTTTGTTCTTCGTGCTTACCTTCGTAAATTTCTTCTACTAATTTTGCATTAAATGCTGGTAAATCACTTGGATTTCTACTTGTTACCAAACCTTCATCTACAACAACCTCTTTGTCTAACCAATTACCACCTGCGTTTATAATATCAGTTTTTATTGAACTATAAGAAGTAACATCTCTACCTTCTAAAACACCCGCTTCTACTAGTAACCAAGGTGCATGACAAATTGCTGCAACTGGTTTATGGTTTTCAAAAAAAGATCTTACAAAATCTACGGCATCTTTATCATTACGTAGTAAATCTGGATTGATAACACCACCTGGTAGCATTAATGCATTATAGTCTGATTGAGAAACTTGATCTAATGTTTTATCTACAGGATAAGAATTACTCCAGTTCCCATCACTCCAACCCTTAATTTCTCCTGATTTTAAGGATACAATATGTACGTCTGCTCCTGCGTCTTCTAATGCTTTTTTTGGTTCTCTTAATTCGCTTTCTTCAAATCCATTTGTTGCTAAAATTGCAACTGTCTTTCTGTTTAAGTTTTCCATTGTATATTTTTTAAATTAATTATTTGATTATTTAATCATTTCAAAACTAAAAAACATACAAAAACATCGTTAGTGGTATCAATGTGTATTTTGACACAAATACTATTTTAAGAGAATTTTAGGTTTTTAAGATCAATTCAAAAAATCTATCTTAAATCTTTTGGGTCTATTATATTTTGCTCTAATAGTTGTTTTATTACAATTTCTGTCATATCACTTTTAAATGCAAACTCGTAACGAATATCTACTACATAGGCTTTTAAACGCATTTTTAAATAAGAACGTCCTTCTTTTACCTCGTTAAAAAACAATACATAAATAGGCTTGTTTAGGTAGATGTATTTAGATATTTGTGCAGACTCATTGGCTAATTGTCTTACAAGTTTGGTATCTACAGTTATAGGTAAGTAAATTTCTGCAACCACTTGGCAATTGGCTTCACCTGTATTAGAATTCGATACAGATTGATTCATTAATTCGCCATTAGGTATACTTACCAAAGAATCGTCTGCAGTTACAATTCTAATAGAACGCAAACCAATTTCTACCACTTCACCATAATGACTTCCAACTTCAATTTTATCGCCTACAGTAAATGGTCTATCTAATAAAATAATTACGCCACCAAAAATATTTTTTATAATGTCTTGTGATGCAAAACCAACTGCAATACCTAGAGATGCAGATACAGCTATTAAGGTAGCAGCAGGCGGTTTAAAGACACCCACAATTATTAAAACGATGATAAAAATCCACCCAAATATTTTAACTATTGGAATGATTCCTTTAATTGTAATACGTTGGTTAGTAAACTTTTCTGCATATTTTTCTAAAAGAGAAACTATAAAACGAATGATAAAATAACCAATAATGATAAAAATGAGTGCCCAAATAATTTTTCCAGCGGAGAAAAACTCCCAAATTGGAGGTGGTTTTAGGTTTTCTGCAATTTTAGCTTTGGTACCCTTTACCTCTTTTTTAACTTCCTTTTCAGGTTCTTTTTGAACTGCTTTTTGTACAGTTTCTTGTTTTTTTAAAGTATCTACTTTTACAGAATCTGCTGGCTGTAATACCGAAGATTGTAAACGTAAAATTGCAAATTCGTTTGTATTTACCGCCATTAAATTAGCCGTAATAAAAAGGAATATGATAATTATTTTTTTCATACTGTTATATTAATGTATCACATTTTTACTTTTTAATAAGGAGGTAATTTGTCGATATAAAAATATATTAATCGTGTAATAACAATCATTTTCTATAGTTAGCAAACCATTTTCTAATAAAGAATGTACCATACTAGTTGTTTGTTGTTTGCTTAAACTAGAAAGTTCTACAATTTCTTCTATCGT
>NZ_CBFHJT010000016.1:11834-42197 GCF_965656025.1 Polaribacter sp. | reverse complement strand
TACAGTTTTGGGTGTTTTTTTATTTTGCTCTAAAAAATGATAAATTACCGATGTTTTACCAGAACCACGCTCTCCTATAATTATTGTGGCTGCATAATGTTTTTTTTGAAAGGTTTGGTACGCTTCGTCTAAAGTCTGTAAAGCTGCTTTTCTTCCAATAAATAGCGCTTCGTTTTGTAGTGTTTCAGATCTAAATAAACGTTGATATACATAAGGTAACGCTCCTAAAGCTTTTTCTGCTTGTTTTAAAAAATCAGACAAATGGCTATCTACATTTGCAGTTTCTTTATACAAACCTGTTCTAATTAATAAATTTTTAATGCGAACAGCTGTTTTTGTATATTTATTTTTTGTGTACCCAACAGCCACAGGTACAAAATTCTTTACATTATTAATAAACTGCTTTTTAAGTAGCTTACTTTTTTCAATAGATTTTGCTTTGGCAATTGTTAATCTAATTTCTAAAATGTTTTCTGTATCTGTTAACTCTAAAATACTTTTGTTAAACTTGTCTATACTTGGTAATAGTAAATTCGCATTGGTAGTGTTTAATTCTGTAAGTGTATTTTTTAGCTCTTCTACTTTTTCTTCACTTCTACCCAAACCTTCTAAAGCTACTTTTTTGGGTGTATTTTCTTTAGAAGTATTTTCTTGTGTTTCAGTTTCAAAAAGTGAAAGCGCAGATTCTAAATTAAATTCGTTTACCTGATTTATGGCATTTATATCTTCTATAAAAGTGGTAACTTTTGAACTTAAATCTAACTTTGCTTCTTTTATTTGTGCTGCCAAGTTTGGCCAACTTTGGTAAGAAACAATCTCAAAAGGTGAAATGTAATTTATAGAAGTTGTAGCTGTTTTTGTTGTATAATCTGTATCTGAGCTAATGGCTCTTTTTTTAGAAAGTGTTTGTAATACTTGTAGCGCATTTTCTTCAAAATAATTGACTTGCAATGGTAATTCTTGGTTAGAAATACGTTTTGTAGTTTCGTCTATTATTTTTTTAAAAGCTTTTGTATCCTTTTTAATTTGTGCAATAATAGTTTGTTTTACAGCTTTGTTATTTTCTGTATTGGCTATAGTAGCTTTGGTTTCTGATAGGTATTTTTTAATTTCTTCTAATTCTAAATATACGTTTTCTATACGTTTAGAAATGGAGTTTTCTAAAGTATTATACGTAAACATTAAGTTGAATATGATCTTATAGATTTCTATATCTAGTTCCCAATCGCTCTCTAAAACATTAAATGTATTTTGCCAAAGTTTTTGATTTTTACTACTTTTTTCTTCTGTATTTTTTAAGTGATTTTCTATCTTTTTTAATTGAAAAGAATTTGCAGATAATTCTATAGTGTCTGCTTTATACAAAGCGTTTGTATAGTTAATCGATGTATTTTCGAAGATATCATTTAATAATATTTTTTGTTGCTCTAGTCTTGTTTCTAAAGAAGGTAAGTCTGCTAATTTTACAAATAAATCATCAGGAAAAGATATTTCAGAATCAGCATTTAAATAGTTTTCTATTCCTACATCTATAGCCCTATCTACTACCCAATATGCCTCTGTAATTTGGTTAATTTCTTTATTTACAACATCATTAACAATAGCTAAATCTGCTACCAAATTCGTTTTAAAATAATGGCTGGTAATGTTTTTAAAAGGTATTTCTTGTTTCCAAAAAACAATTTGCTTTTTACGTTTTTTAAAAAGATTTATGGTTTTTAAAGGTATTTTAGAAACTTTAAAAGCATTGTATTTTAGTGCTTTTTTAAACTTTAAAACTTTAGAATCTACCTCTAAACCAACAAAACGTTCTTGGTCTTGTGTTCTAATAATAGTTTCATCTAAGGTAGTTAAATGAGTATCTAATGCTTCAAAATATGTATTAAAAAATAATGCTTCTTTGTTTAATGTATCAAAGTAAGTGGTAATACAGTTTTCTAAAGCAGTCTTATAGGTATTTAACTCTTTAAAAGTATCAAACTTGTTTTGTGGTGTTTGCTTTTTTTCTGATATTTTTTGTTGAAGAACCTCTATTTTTTGCATTGCTACATGGTGTGCTGTTGTTTTGTTTAAAAAAACAGGCACCATTTTATCTTTAAATAATGTTGCAATTACTTGCTTTTGTTGTAAGATTATTTCTTCCATTAATGGTTGTTGATCTAATAAAGATCTTTAAAATACTAAATATTTTATGAATATAGAAAATAATTTATAGATACCAAGATAGTAAAATGAAAGATAAACTTACTATCTTCTAAGAATCCAACTGGTCGGATTTAATTTCGTAGTATTTTTATACAACACAAAAATTAGCTTTGTTTTACCAGAAACTTTGTCTGTAAAAATTTTACCTATTTTTTGTCCTGTACCAACAACATCGCCTTTTTTTACATATAGTTTTTCTAAGTTGTTGTATGATGTTATGTAATTTCCATGTTGTATTAAAACATTTTTCTTACCCTCTGAAGTTACTAAAATGTTTAAAATTTTACCATTAAAAATAGCTTTTGCATCACTGTTTTTTTTGGTTGTAAAATGTAAGCCTGTACTATTTAATGTGATACCAGGAAAAGTTGGATGTGGCTGTCTACCAAATCTTCTTGTAATTAAACCTTCGTCTAAAGGCCAAGGCAGTTTCCCTTTATTAGACTCAAATTTCGCTGCCAAAGCTTTTGCTGCTGGACTTAAAATAAATTCGTTCTTTTTAGATGTTTTAGGTTTGTTTTTTACTTTTTTATTGGCTCTTGCAATGGCTTCTTTAATAATTTTATCAATTTTTTCTGCAACTCTTTTTTCTTCTTTTATTTTCTTTTTTAAATCTCTTTTGTACTTATTTTCATTCTTTTTTATAGAAGAAATTAATTTTTCTTTGCTTTTTTTATCGAGTTCAATTTTATCTTTTTGTTCTTTTTCTGATAAAATCAACGTGTCTTTTGCTTGTTTTTGTATTGTTAAAGAATCTATGATAGAAGCAACTGTTTTTGTTTGCGTTACAATTTTTTCGCCTTGTTTTTTTCTAAAAGACGTGTATTGCTTCATATACTCTAAACGCTTATATGCTTGATAAAAGTTATCTGAAGATAGCAAAAACATAATTTTACTCTGTTGAGATTTACTTTTGTAAGATTTAAAAATCATACGCGCATAATCTGCTTTTAAAGTTGCCAACTCTTTTTCTAATTTTACTACTTTTTTTTCGTTGGTTGATATTTGTTTAGATAATAGATTTGCTTCTGCATTAATGGTTTTAATTAATTGCTGCCTCACAGCTATTTTTTGGTTGATGTCTTTAAGATCTTCTAAAACATTTTTTTCTTTTTTAATTTCTTTAAAAAGTAAATTATTGACGAGAGCTATTTCTTTTTTTAATTTTTTCTGACGCTCTTCCAACTCTTTTTTTGTTTGTCCGTAAATAGAAAAACAAGAAAAAAGTACGCTAAAAAAAACAATATGTAAACGAGCTCTTATCACTATAAATTAATGCGTTTATAACCTTCTGGTATAGAAAATGAAGTATTTAATGGTGTGTTAAACTCTACAGATTTAACTGTAAAATTTATATTGGTGAGTTTTTTACCTTGTTTAGCTTTTATGTTTATTTTTTGTGGAAAAATTTCATTATCAACAACTCTGTAAGATGGATATTCTACTTCTAAAGCTTGATTTTTAAATGAATTTATTACTTTCTGAAAATCTAATTTAAAGTGCCCAGGATTTATACCAAAAAACATATTTAAAACACCATTTGTACTTTGCGGATTTAAAACATAAGTATTATCTATAATAGCAACTTCTTGTTTATTTTCTTTCAAATCTAAAATTGCTTGACCTAGAAAAAGGTTTTCTAATTGAGAATAATTTAAGGATGTACCCAATATTTTTTCTAACATTTTAAAATCACCTTTAAAATAATTTTTTGCATAAGGCGAATAATACTCAACAGAATTTGGGGTTATTTTAGCCTTAAATACCGTAATAAATTTTGAACCTTTTAGCCAAATTTCTTTGTCTTTGGTGATTCGTAAATAAACAGTTAGACTTTGTTTAGTTTTACCATCATTAAAACTTGCAGCTAGTTTTGCATCTACAGTTTCTTTATCAAAATCTACATTAACATGTTTTTTTACTACTCTTTTAGCAGACATGTCTTTAGCAACAGCATTTGTATCTATTACATATTTTTTTGTTTTACATGAGGTAAAAATTAGTGCAATTAGAACTAAATATTTAAATATTTTCATGCTATTTATTTAGTTTTTTAAATTTTTCTAAATATTTTTTTTCTTCAATTGAATTACCCAAACCTTTATATGCTTTCGCTATTTCTTTGTAAAAATTGGCTTCCATTTTATCTTCTATCACAAAATCGATACCGTTTTTTAAGGCAGTAATAGCTTTGTCAAATTCTTTTTTAGAAAGATATGCTTTTCCATTCATTAAATACACAAAAGGTTGTGCTGGAAAAAGAGAAATACCTTCTGCACTATATTTTAATAAGGCATCTGGGTTTTTCTGTTCGTTTTCTAAAATCTGCTTTAAAAGGGTGTATGTTTTATTACTTTCAAATTGTTTGTAAACCGTCTCTTTTTTATCGGTAAGTTTTCTCTCTACAGGAACCCTCTTTTTTCTATTTTCTAAATTTTCTTTAACTCTTTTATAGTTAGAAGTCAATAAGTTTTCTTTATCTAAAACCCTCATCAAATTTAGTGCTTCTGCATAATTGTTGTTTCTTAAATAGAGTCTTACTAAATAATTTCTTTCTTTCGGGTTTAAAGCAACTACTTTTTTTTGTGTTTCTATAGCATTTTTAAAGTCATTGTCTTTTAAATATACTTTAACCAAGTGTTTTAGCAACCATATATTCAATTTATTTTTTTCGATGGCTCTCTGTATATACTCTTTAGCTAAAAGTGTGTTATTTAATAATAAATAGTTTTTAGAAAACTCAAAAAAAACTGTAGCATTATTAGGTAATATTTGGTTACAACTTTCTAAATTTTCTATTGATTTTTGATAATTGCCAATAGATTTTTGCGAAAGTGCTTTGAAAAAAAAATCCTGAAAGTTTAACTCTTTTTCTTCCGTTAAATCTGGCGCTGCTGGTATACTGTCTTGTCCAAAAAAATTAAGAGAGCATAACAAAAAAAGTATAGAAAAAAGTGAACTTTTAAGATTGTCTAAAAATGTCTCTTTTCTAAATTGTATTTTCTTTTTTTTTAAGGTCATTTATATCAATTCTGTATAATCACCAATACTTACAGAGGTATAATTACCATTATACTTTGCATGATTTCCTATCATTGCATTATCTAAATTGGCGTTAGAAATTTCTACATTATTTTGTATTAAAGAATTACTTATGGTCGCATTATCTACAACGCTATTGCTTCCTAAAGAAACATAAGGGCCAATTTTTGCGTTCTTTAACACAACATTTTTACCAACATAACAAGGTTGTATAATTTCTGAGTTCTCTAATATAACGTCTTTAGAAACCAAATTATTACCAGCCTTATGTTCAAATTCTAACACTTGTTTGTTGGTATCTACTGTTGGGTCTTTTTTACCACAATCCATCCATGTATTTACAGTACCGGGTATAAATTTGGCCCCTTCACTTTTTAGAGTTTCTAAAACGTTTGTAAGTTGATATTCGTTATTTTCTTTTAAATCATTGTCTATTAAATACTGAATTTCATTTCTTACTCTATCTCCATCTTTAAAGTAATAAATACCAATAATTGCCAAATCAGAAACAAAATCTTTTGGTTTTTCTACAAAATCTGTAATAAAACCATTATCTAATTTCACTACACCAAAAGCACTTGGGTCTGCCACTTGCTTTACCCAAATAGCACCATCTGCATTTGCATCTAATTTAAAATCTGCTTTAAATAAAGTATCCGCATAAGCCACTACACAAGGTCCAGATAACGATTCTTTTGCACAAAAAAGTGCATGAGCTGTTCCTAATGCTTCTTCTTGCACATATACATTACCTTTTGCACCCAATTCTTTTGCAATTTGTAATAAATTTTCGGTTGTATTTTCTGGAAAACCTTTTTTTGCAGGTCCAATTATAAAAGCAATTTCATCAATTTCCTCATCAATCACAGAAGAAATATCTTCTACTAATCTTTGTACTATGGGTTTTCCTGCAATTACAGTTAAAGGTTTTGGTACTGTTAATGTATGTGGTCTTAAACGAGAACCAATACCTGCCATAGGAACAATTATCTTCATTTTTAATTAATTTTTTTTATATCTCGCAATATACCAATTATTGAAGTAGTAGTAAAATAGTTTTTATGGAAAAAACAGTGTACTAAAATCACTTATTCTGGAATATAAATAATAATATATAAGTCTTTAAAAGTATTTTGATATTTGATATTGAAAACATCTCAAAAATGACAAATGTACTTGATATTAAAAAAAAATTTTACTGACTTTAATTAAATTTAAACGTTTTAAAAACAAAAAAGTACTTTTTTAAAATTTTAATAATTTAAAACACTCAAAAAAAAACTAAAAAAATAAATATACAATATATTGATTTACAAGATTTTACAATTTAAACATCCCTGAATTCAGGTACAAATATCCCTGAATTCAGGGATGCAGAAAAATACCTGAATTCAGGGATTGACACAAGCATTATTTGGTAGTATTTTTACAACAACAAAATAGATCATTTAGTTAGCATATTCCCCCAATGCGACCCCTAAAAATTAAATGATTTAAAAACCCAAGCGTTTGCTTGGGTTTTTTGTTTCTTTGCAAAAAAAATAATCTTAATGAATTATTTATCAGTAGAAAATATATCTAAAGCTTACGGAGAGCGTGTTTTATTTGAAGACATTTCTTTTGGCATCAATAAAGATCAAAAAGTAGCTTTTGTAGCAAAAAATGGGAGTGGTAAAACATCTATCTTAAATATTATTGCAGGTTTAGACACACCAGATTCTGGGCAAGTAGTAAGCAGAAAAGACATTTCTATTGCATACTTATCTCAAAAAGACGATTTAAACCAAAATTTAACCATAGAAGAAACCATTTTTGCAACAGATAATAAAATTCTTTCTATTGTAAACAAATACGAAAAAGCATTAAAAAACCCTAATGATACAGATGCCTACCAAGCTGCTTTTGATTTGATGGACCAATACAATGCTTGGGATTTTGAAACACAATACAGACAAATTTTATCTAAACTAAAACTAGACAATTTAACTTTAAAAGTTAGTGCTCTTTCTGGTGGACAAAGAAAAAGACTTTCCTTAGCCATTGTTCTTATTAACAAACCCGATTTACTAATTTTAGATGAACCAACAAATCATTTAGATTTAGAGATGATAGAATGGTTGGAGGCTTTTTTTGCTAAAGAAAAAATTACTCTTTTTATGGTTACTCACGATCGATATTTTTTAGAACGTGTTTGTAATGAAATTTTAGAGTTAGATGAAGGTAAAATCTATAAATACAAAGGAAATTATTCGTACTATTTACAAAATAAAGAAGAACGTTTGGCATTAGAAGCTACCAATTTAAGTAAAGCAAAAAGTTTGTTTAAAAAGGAGCTAGATTGGATGCGTAAACAACCCAAAGCCAGAACTACAAAATCGAAATCTAGAACAGACGATTTTTACACAATTAAAGAAAAAGCACATCAACGAAGAAAAGACCACCAAATACAATTAGAAATAAATATGGAACGTTTGGGAAGCAAAATTCTTGAACTGCATAAAGTTTCTAAATCTTTTGATGACAAAGTAATTTTAGATGGTTTTGATTATGTTTTTAAAAGAGGAGAACGCATTGGTATTATTGGAAAAAATGGTACAGGAAAATCGTCTTTTTTAAATATTATAACCGAAAAAGCACCTGCAGATAGTGGTAAGGTTGTTTTAGGGGAAACTGTAAAATTTGGGTATTACACACAAGCTGGTATCAACATAAAAGAAGGACAAAAAGTAATAGAAGTTGTTAAGGAGTTTGGCGAGTTTATCCCTTTAACAAAAGGTAGAAAAATTTCTGCATCTCAACTTTTAGAACGCTTTTTATTTGATAAGAAAAAACAGTACGACTTTGTAGAAAAACTTTCTGGTGGTGAACAGAAAAGACTGTATTTATGTGCAGTTTTAATACAGAATCCTAACTTTTTAATTTTAGATGAGCCTACAAACGATTTAGATGTGGTAACTCTAAATGTTTTAGAAAGTTTCTTATTAGATTACCCAGGTAATTTATTAGTAGTTTCTCACGACCGATATTTTATGGATAAAATTGTAGATGCACTATTTGTTTTTAGAGGTGATGGTGTTGTAGAAAATTTTCCAGGGAATTACTCAGATTTTAGAGCCTATGATAATTCTACAGATAACACAGAAACCACAGTTGCTGAAAAACCGATTGAGAAAAAAGAAGTTAAACAAACATCTAAAACATCGTTAAGCTTTAACGAAAAAAGAGAGTTTGGTGCTTTAGAAGCAGAAATTGAGCGTCTTCAAAAAAGAAAAAGCACCATAGAAAAACAGTTTTTAAATGTTGAAATTACAACCGAAGATATTCCTGAAAAATCGAAAGAATTAGAAGAAATTATTAAAGAAATAGAGCAAAAAGAAGAACGTTGGTTAGAACTTTCTATGAAAATGGAATGATAATTTTTAAACTCTAACAATATCAGCCTCTTTTAAGATTTCTTGATTGTCGAATTTTAACAAGATTTGCGCAACAGCAATGGTATCTTTTTCGCAATAATTTACAATTCTTTGTATATTTTTTTCTTTGTAATACACACTTGCAACTTCACTGCCATCAATATCATCTTTTGGTGATGGTATTCCTAAAATAGCGGTCAATAATTTTAGAGAAGTGTAGTGTTTATAATCGCCAAATTTCCATAATTCTAAAGTATCTAAATGAGGCACTTCCCAAGGTTTTTTACCAAATAAATTTAATTTTTTTGGCAGTTCTATTTGGTGTATAATCATTCTTCTGGCTATAAAAGGAAAATCGAATTCCTTACCATTATGAGCGCATAAAACATGTGAAGGTTTAGAAAAATGTTTGTCTAACATAAATTTAAAATCAGCTAAAACTTTAGCTTCATCATCACCAAAAAAAGAAGTTACCCTAAATTTATTCTCTGTAAAATACCCAACTGAAATACAGATAATTTTACCAAACTCTGCCCAAATACCTGCTCTTTCGTAAAACGCTTCTGCTGTAATTTCTTCTTTACGTTGGTATTGTGTTTTCTTTTCAAATAAATTTTGATGTTCCTCTGATAGATTGTTCCAGCTACTTTCTTGTGGCACAGTTTCTATATCTAAAAATAAGATATTGGCAATTTTAACTTTTAAATTCATAGGTTTCTTTTTCTAGTCTAAAGATAATAAAAAAAGAAAAGCTCCGAAAATTTCGGAGCTTTTAGAAAAATTTATGCTTAAAAAATTATTTAATTACTAATTTTCTTGTGGCAATTTTATCGTTTTCTGTTACTTTTAAAATATAAATACCCGCAGTTACGTTTGCTACATCTATAGTGGCTTTTGTGCCATTAATAGTAGTTAACAACACTTGTTTACCTAATAAATTATAGATAGCAATTTCTTTTTTGCTACTATTACTAGAAGTAACTGTAAACTGATGGTTTGTTATAGGATTTGGATAGGTTGCGAAACCTAAAATTGCATTTCTTTCTAAACTTAACACAAAGTCATTTGCTATACCTGGAGTTCCTAAATCACCACCTGAAACAATTTCAGAGGTAGCTTCTGCCCAATTCGCACCATCATCATTATCTGTAGCAGAATATTTATTTGTTGCTAACTCCATACTTTTACCATTTGGGTCAGGAAATTCTGTTCCTCCATCCCAATCAACTTGATCAATAGCAGTACCTCCACATTCTAAAACAATATCATCTGCTCCATTTCCTAAAAAATAACCAGCTCCGTACTCATAGTTTACTGTAACACCGCCGTTTATACTAACATCACTTTTTACACCTAAAACAGCATAACCATTTGCTGGAACTACAACACTAGAAGCAATAGTATGTATCTCAGAAGAACTACTTGTATCTTTTAAAATCCACCCTAATAAATCTATTGATGAAGATGTAGTATTGTAAACTTCGAAATACTCGCCATCATTATCGCCAACAAATGAAGGATTTTGCATAATTTCTGTAATAATTATTGCCCCAACTGCAGGACAAGTAGCTGCTGGTACACAAGTTGGACTAGATAAAGTTCTAGATAAATCGCAAGTACTTTGTGAATTACCAACTATTGTAATATCTGCATCTACACCCTCTGATATATTAGAAAAAGTAATAGTTCCTGTTTCAACTGTATCAGGATTATCACCACCAACAACTACACCTGAAGGAGCTGTAATTGTATAAGTTGCACCAGTGTTACCTCCTGTAAATGCTATTGTAGCTGAGTAAGTATCTGTACCAGCTGTCTCTGTATCGCAAGTTGTAGCTATTTCTTCTAAAGATAAATCACATCCAAAGTCAGCAGAAAAAGAAACAGATTCTGATATTGCAGGACTTAAAGCAGCACCAGAGTTATCTACTAATTCTAATGTTAAAGTATATGAAGAACCAGGAACCACTTCTATTGAAGGTAAAGTTGTCGTATAAAAATTGGTGATTTCTGTAGAACCACCGATTGTTTCTAATGAAGCTTTTATATAACCATCACCAGAATTATCAGAAACACCAGAACCATTATCTGCAGAAACTGTAAAGTTTGAAACATTGATAGTTACATCTACCATTGTTGTTTTATAAACTGTAGATTCTGTAGGTGAAGAGATTGATAAGAAAGGTTCAGTACTAGGAGCTGTCCAAGTGATATCATCTACAATTACTTGTTTAGAAGTTATATTTTTTAATTCAATAACTACATCTCCAGTTATGTTTATACCAGAAACAGTAAAAACATGTTCGTTAAAATCATCAAAAGGTGTAGAAGTTCCTTTAGAAACTCCGTTTACAAAAAGTTCAACTTGTCTGTTACCTCCACCTGTAAAACCTTTATAAAGTTTCACAGAAAAATCTCCAATACCACCAGAAATTGTGCTCGATGTTACTTTACTATCATCAGAACTTCTTCTAAGCATTAATGCTGGTAAAGATATTCCAGAATTATTATTATCTCCATTTGCATCTCTTGATGCTATATAAGACCATGTAATTGAATTTTCTCCAACAAAACTGCCATCTGCATAAGAAGTAGTTATACTAGATTTATCGAAAGTTTCTTTTCCTTGTCCTAAAAGTATAGTACTACAAAACAAAGTTAAAAGTAAAGTAAAAAAGTAATTTTTTTTCATATGTAAAATATTAGATTAGATTAATTGAGTAAATATAGGAATTTTTAAGATACATAATTCCTATATATATCATTATCAAATTGTTAATTAGCTAATATTTTAAGGTTAATTTTAAGGTTATTTTAATGTTAACGAAACAGCAATAGATTAAATGATTGTTAAGTAGTTGTTATTCTAATCAAATTATTAGTATTTTTGGTTCGCACAGTTTTTTAAAAAATTTATGAACAAAAGTGATATTAAAATTTTACTGGTTGATGATGAACCTGATATTTTAGAAATAGTTGGGTACAACTTAAAAAGTGAAGGATACCAAATTTTTACGGCAAAAAATGGACAAGAAGCTATAAAATCTGCCAAAAAAAACACCCCTCATTTAATTTTACTAGACATTATGATGCCAGAAATGGATGGTATAGAGGCTTGTGAAAAAATTAGAAAAATTAACTCTTTAGAAAATGTTATTATTTCTTTTTTAACGGCAAGAGGTGAGGACTACTCCCAAGTTGCAGGTTTTGAAGCTGGTGCAGACGATTATATTACCAAACCTATTAAACCAAAGGTTTTATTAAGTAAAGTAAAATCTTTACTAAGAAGGTTAAAGTCTGATAAACAAAATGAAGAAGCTTTTAAAATAGGAGATATTGTTATAGATAGGGAAGAATATGTTGTTTATAAAGCGGGTACAAAAATTTCTTTGCCTAGAAAAGAATTCGAATTGTTTTCTTTATTAACTTCTAAACCTGGTAAGGTTTTTAAAAGAGAAGTTATTTTAGATACTGTTTGGGGTAATGAAGTTGTTGTAGGGGGTAGAACTATAGATGTGCATATTAGAAAATTGAGAGAAAAAATAGGAGATCATCACTTTAAAACCGTAAAAGGTGTTGGGTATAAATTTGTTTTAGAGGGCGCAGATAATTAAACTTGCCTAAATGAAAATTAAAAGAACATACTCTTACGCACTTTGGTCTGCCATATATTTAACACTTCTATCAGTTATTATTGCAACTATTTCTTACTTTGTAATTGTTAAACATTTAGGTATAGGCGCACTTATAATTTCTATTGCTTTACTTTTTATCATCTCTTTTTTTATCATTCAATACAGAGCAGAACATTTTATTTACAGAAGATTAAAAAAAATCTACGAAGATGTTTCTATATTAGATGTTAAAGATTTACGAAGAGAATCTGCCACCACAGACATAGAACAACTGTCTAAAAGAATGCAAAAATTTGTGGAGGGAAAGAGAATGGAAATTAAAAACTTAACAGAAAGAGATTCTTTTAGAAGAGATTTTTTAGGCAATGTTGCTCATGAACTTAAAACGCCGCTTTTTACTGTACAAGGTTATATATTAACGCTTTTAGAAGGCGCTGGTAGTGATAAAGAAATTAGAAAAAAATATTTAGAAAGAGCTAACAAAGGTGTAGAAAGATTAGTTGCTGTTACTAAAGATTTAGACATGATTGCCAAGTTAGAAACAGACGGCTTAAAACTAAATATAGAGGTTTTTAACATTTTAGAATTGATACAAAATGTATTCGATTTGTTTGAAATGAAAGCCAAAAAAAGAAATATTACCCTAAAATTCGATCGAATTTATGAGTTCCCAGTTTTTGTAAAAGGAGATATCGAAAAAATAGAACAAGTGCTTATAAATCTTATTGTAAATTCTATTAAATATGGTAAACCCAATGGAACTACAGTTTTAGCCATAGATACTTACAACGCAAATAAATTTGTTGTAAGAGTGGTAGATAATGGCGAAGGCATAAAATCGATACATTTACCACGTTTGTTTGAGCGTTTTTATAGAGTAGACCAAAGTAGATCTAGAGAGCAAGGTGGCTCTGGTCTAGGCTTATCTATTGTAAAACACATTGTAGAAGCACATGACCAAACCATTTTATTAAAAAGTACTTTTGGTGAAGGTTCAGAGTTTTCTTTTACACTCGAAAAGGCTAAATAAGTCAGTGTCTAGTTGATTTTCATTTGCCTTCAATCCAATATAATTTTCTAACTCTTTTAATTTTTCTTTTTTAAAATCGTTTAAATTAGAAAAAGGCGCCATTTTTTTAGATGCTAAATATTTGGCTAAATATTCTTGTTCAGATTGATGCTTTGTAGGAATAAAAAAGGCTTTTTTATGTAAAATTGCCAAATCCATAATGGAAGAATATCCAGATCTGCAAACCACAATTTCACTAGTATTTATTAATTTTTCTAATTGATTAGACAATACGTAATTGTAAAAAGTGGTATTGTTTTCTTTCCATTTTTTTTGATGTTGTTCTACGTTTCCTAGAACAAAAACAATAGTTCTGTTGTCATTTTTAAAGACTGCTTTCAACTTATCTTCTAAAAAACTTCTGTTGGGTTCTGGTCCAGAAACTAGCACTAACAGATCAATTTCTTTTTTAAGTGTTTGTTTTTTAAATCGACTTAAAACGCCAATATATTTTAAGTTGCTGTTTTTATTTGTGGTTGATAATTTTCCAGAAAACTCAGATTCTGAATTATCAGGTATCCAACATTCATCAAACTTTTTGATGATCTTTTGATGCATAAAACTGGTTAAAAAAGTAGAAAAACCTGAAAGTACATTTACTTGATGGGTGATATACACAGAAGGAATTGCATGGTTAAAAACACCAAATCTATTATCGGAAATAATGCCTACAACCTCTTTATTATTTTTGACAAAATCGTTAATTAGCCTATTTTCTTTTTTAAAAGTTTTGTAAAGTTTTGGGAATTGAAGAACTAATTTCAACTTTAAATTTTTGCCATATGAAATTTGATAAGCAGGCAATTCTAAACTTTCTAATTGAGGAAATTCTTGCTGTAAAAACGACAAGGAATGACCATCAGAAGCAATTATTGGTATAAAATTGTTTGAAATTAAAGCATTAATAATTGGCACACAACGTGAAGCATGACCCAAACCCCAATTTAGTGGTGCTACTATTATTTTGCGTTTCATTATATTAGATCAAAACCAATATCTTTTCTGTAGTTCATTTTATCGAAATGAATTTTATCTATGCTTTTGTAAGATTTCTCTAAAGCCTCTTCAATAGTTTCTCCAAAAGAAGTAACTGCCATCACTCGACCACCATTGGTTACAACTTTATCATCTTTTATTGTAGTTCCTGCATGAAAAGCAATGGAATTTTCAATAGTTTCAAAACCTGAAATTTCTTTTCCTTTTTGGTAAACTTCAGGGTATCCACCAGCAACTAACATAACAGTTGTAGCAGTTTTAGAGGTTACAGAGAAAGACTTTTTATCTAAATTTTGGTTGGCTACACCATCGAATAAATCGAATAAATCAGATTCAATTCTAGGCAAAACTACCTCTGTTTCAGGATCTCCCATTCTAACATTATATTCAACTACAGAAGGGTTACCATTATCGTTCATTAAACCAATAAATATAAAACCTTTGTAGTCAATTCCGTCTTTTTGTAAACCCTCAATTGTTGGTTTTACCACCAATTCTTCTACTTTATTTAAAAAAGCATCATCTGCAAATGGTACAGGAGAAATTGCACCCATTCCACCTGTATTCAAACCTGTATCACCTTCACCAATTCTTTTGTAATCTTTTGCTGATGGTAAAATTTTGTAGTTTTTTCCGTCTGTTAACACAAACACAGACAATTCTATTCCTTTTAAAAATTCTTCAATTACTACTGTAGAAGATGCTTCTCCGAATTTTTGATTGGAAACCATTTCTTTTAATTCAGCTTTGGCCTCTTCTAAAGAATTTAAAATTAATACCCCTTTACCTGCTGCTAAACCATCTGCTTTTAAAACATAAGGTGGTGCTAAGGTTCCTAAAAAAGTAAAACCTTCTGTTAAGTTTTCTTTTGTAAATGATTGATAACGTGCAGTTGGAACACCATATTTTTGCATGAATTGTTTCGAAAAATCTTTAGAGCCTTCTAAAGTTGCTCCGTCTTTTTTAGGCCCGATTACTGGAATGTATTTTAAATCGTTATCAGCTAAAAAGAAATCATGAACACCAGCTACTAAAGGTGCTTCTGGACCTACAACTACCATTTTAATATCATTCTCTAAAACTGTTTGTTTTACGGCAGCAAAATCTGTGGGATTGATATTAATATTGGTTGCAATTTTATCTGTACCCGCATTTCCTGGGGCTACAAAAATTTGGTTTACTTTTTTACTTTCTGATAATTTTAAAGTAAAAGCATGCTCTCTACCTCCAGAGCCTAAAATAAGAATGTTCATTTGTGTTGTGTTGTTGTATTTGCAAATATATTTTAAAAAAAGTTGGTTACCTAAATCCCCACTTTAAAAAATATTTGATTGCGGAACTAGTATGTCTAAAAAATAACTTTAAACTTTTTGAAGAGCCTTTTTGATGTTGATGAATTACTTTTTCTTTTGGGTAATACAATATTTTTTTACCTAATTTATCAATTTTTCTACAAATATCAGCATCTTCCATATATAAAAAATAGCGTTCATCAAAACCTTGTAATTCTTTTAAATCTTTGGTTTTAAACAACATAAAACAACCATGAATAAATTCTGGATGGAAAGACTTGTTAAAATCATGATTTCTATATTCGTTTTTTAATTTCAATTTCTTTGAAAAAGGAAATCTTCTATTAATTACATCTAAAAGAGTTGGATGTTTTCTACACACAAATTGTAAATCTTGGTTTGGGTAAACTACTTTTGGTGTTATAAAAGATACTTCTGGTTTTTTATCTAATTCTGCTATTAAATTCGGAATAACTGTGGGATTAAACTCTACATCTGGATTTAAGATTAAATGAAAATCAGAATCAATTTTATTTAAAATTAAATTATGTGCAACTCCAAAACCTATATTTCTGCCAACAAATATGTATTCTATCTCTAGATCTTTGAAATATGTTTCAAAACTGTTTATGGGAGAATTATCTATTAAATATAATTTTTTTTCTAACGGAGAACTTAAAAAAGACTTTACTGTCTTCTTAAGCGTTTCTATATTTTCGTTGAACAAAACAATGGAGGCAGAAATCATATTAATAGGCTTTTTCTTCACCTTTAAAAATGTTTAAAACAGTTTGTATAATTATTTTAATATCTAAGAAAAAAGACCAATTTTCTATATAAAAAATATCTAAACGTACTCTGTTTTTAATGTCAGACTTGTTCTTAATTTCTCCTCTATAACCACTTATTTGAGCCAACCCTGTGATTCCTGGTTTTACAATATGACGTTTTAAATAATCTTCTACGTCTTTTTGATATTCTAATGATAAACTTTCTAAATGGGGTCTTGGCCCTACTACACTCATATCTCCAAAAAATACATTTATAAATTGTGGTAATTCATCCATACTAGTTTTTCTAAGAAATGCTCCTATTTTAGTAACCCTAATATCATTTTTTGTAGCATGTACTTTGTGTGATAAGTTGTTAATTTTCATAGACCTAAATTTATAACAAACAAATTCTTCTCCATTTAACCCCTCTCTTTTTTGTTTAAATATTAAAGGTCCTTTTGACTCTAGTTTTACTAAAACCCATAAAATAGGAATTAACCAAGAAAGTAAAAATAAACATATAAAAGCTGAAAAAAATATGTCAAATAACCGTTTTATATAGAAGTTTTCTGCAAACTCAAAGGGCAGCTTTTTTACATTTAAAACCGTTATTGTATCATCATAAAATTCAATGTTTTGATTTTTACTGTAAAGTTCGTTAGACTCTGGAATTAATTTTAAATTTAAGTTTTTTTCAATTGAAAGTTTATTTACTTTCTTTATTTGATTTTTTTCTAAAGAAGATATTGAACAATATATTTCATCTACCTCATTTTTAGAAACATAATTAAAAACTTCATTAAAGTTACCCAAGTAAAAGCTATTCTTATATGTTTTATCAGTAAAAAAACCTTGAAACTTATATCCTAAGTTAGATTTACTTTTAAAAAGTTTAATAATGTTTTTTGCAGAATCATCATAACCAATTACAATGGTAGATCTATAATTTTTACCTAATGACCTGTATTTTTTTAATAAGTATAACCACAGGAACTTAAAAATTGAAATACCTGCTATAATTGAGGATAGTATTAAAAACTGGTTATTTACTACCTCACCTTCTCTAAAAATACCAAAGTATGCAAAGTAACCAAGTATAAATATTATAAATTGTTTACCTAAAAGACTAAATAACCTTAAATAATTGGTGTACCTATAAACTTTATAATATCCCAAAAAATATGAAGCTAACAACCAAAAAAGTGAAATATATGATAAGAATTTCAAATTCAAATACTCTTTATCATATATCAAGTATACAATACAATTAATAAGTAATATATCTAATACTATTTTTATAGGTCTTATTAAATGAGAGTAACGTTTTTTCAAATTTAGATTTTTTATAATATATTCATCTAACGAAAAATTTTGTGAATAATTTTATCAATAGTAAATAAATTAAGAGCTACTGACTTCTGGTGTTGTTCGTCGATTTTTTTGTTTAATAATAATTTTAGTTTTTGAATTAAATAAGATATGTTCCAATTTGTAGCAATTAAATTTAAATTATTTTTTTTAAAAAGTTCTTCAATTTCACAGTTAGAATCTGTTATAACCAAAATTTTAGTTCCACAAACCAATAAATTAGGTAATTTTGATGGTAAAGAACCTTTTGAAGTATTTTCTTTTTGAGGTATTACCTGTACAGAACTTTTATTGTATAGTTCCTTCAAGTTTTTTTTATCAACCAGAGGATGAAAAAAAATGTTTTTATTTTTATTTAACTTTTGTAGTTTTTTAAATGATTCTCCTTCAGAAAAAAAATGAAAAACTGAATTATTAATCTGTTTAGAGGCTTCAGAAAAAAACTGATACAACTGCTTTGGGTTTTGTTTTTCTCCCAGTGCTCCCGAATAAACAACATTTATTTTCTCTTTATCTAAAATTGCATTTAAATCGTTAGTATTATTTTCTTCTAAAGTGATAAAAGGATATTGTACTTCAATTTTAGAATCAGATAAGTGGTATAATTTTTTTGCTTCGTTTTTCATTTCATTTGATAAAAAAAGTAATTTATCGCAATTAGAATAGCATTTCTTTTCAATTTTATGAATAAAGAAGCGTAACAGTTTATTTATGATACCTTTTTTACTTTCAGAATAGACTTCTTGTAAATCGTGAACCATACCTACTTTTCTTATGCTTTTATTTAAAAATGGCAGTAAAGAGTAAAACGCAAAACTTGGCGGGAAAACTGATATAATTAAATCTTTTCCTTTTTGATGTTTATGAATTTTTCTTAAAACAAAAAAAGCAAAACTTAACTCTAATATTAATCTTCTGAAAATTGTTTTTTTAGTGTAATATATAAATGCACCACCTCTTATTATTTTTATACCTTTCAGAGATTTTTTACTTTTATTTGTTTTCCAATCAGGGTAAAAAGGGTGAAAACATAATACAGTAACTTTATGTCCATTTTCTGCAAGCTCTAAAACAAAATTTGTATTAAATTTTCCAGTAGAAATAGGTTCAGGATAAAAAAACGGGGAAATTAAAAGTATATTTTTTTTACTATTCACTAATTCTTTCTCTAATTATTTCTACAGGATTACCCATACATATTTTATTTGCAGGAATATCTTTATATACACTACTTCTGGCGCCAATTACAGATCCTTTTCGAATAGTAACACCTGGAGCAACATAGACATCAGTTGCTAACCAACATTCATCTTCTATAATATTCTTTTTAGCAAAAATAGGAAAATCTTCTTTTAAATAATCATGAGATGCTGCACAGATATAAGACTTCTGTGAAATAACTACATTATTACCTATTTCAATTTCGCCTAACGAATACAAAACAACATCATCTCCAATCCAACTAAAATCTCCAATAGAAACCTTCCATGGGTAAGTTATTCTAACGGTTGGTCTAATAATCACGTTTTTACCTATTTTGGCTCCAAAAAGTCTGAGTAAAAAGTTTCTAAATCCATATAGAAATTGTGGAGAATTTTTAAAAAGTATTGATTGCACTAACCACCAAGATTGTACTACAAAAGCATTTCTGCCTCGAAAATTTTTGGGTAATTTAAACTTGCTTAAATTTTGTTTAATCATTTTTATTTTGTTCGTTTAAAAAATTAAACTTGTTAAAAAATATTATTAGAAAATAAAACAAAATTATCCCAGATTGTCTTACCAATATATTCTCAGTCAAAAATACAATAGAATAAAATATTAAAATTAATAGAGCTAAATTATTTTTATGTTTATTGGCTATTGTATAGTTTGATATAAAAAATACTAAGAGTAAACTAAAACCAATAATTCCAGTCTTTAAAAATATATCTAGATATTGATTATGGCTATTGTATTTATCTACCATTTCATTTAGATTATTTTCTTTGTAACATTCATTTAATTTTAATTGTACGTTATCAATACCATAACCAGTTATATAATTTTCTTTCAACAATTTATAACTACACTTGTAAATTTGAAATCTATAACTGTTTGAAAAATTGGAGTCGACTTTTGCATAAGTATCAAAATTTATGAGCTCTTTCATTCTTCTATTGTATTGAAAAAAAGATACTATAACAATTGAAAATAATAAGATTAAATAAATTTTATGCTTATTTTTTTTGAGCTTAAAAATAAACACAAAAAACCCAGAAAATAAAAAAGCTATAATAACTCCTCTACTAGATAATAGAATTAAGAATATTAAATTTATAGTGAAGCACAAAAAATAATATATAGTTCTTTTACTAACCCAATCTCTTTTTATGGGAGTCAAATAAAAAACAAAAAACATTGAAACCGCACTATAAATTGAAGCATAAATTGGATGTTGCCCAATTAAAGGTAACTTTTCTATTAGTGTTCTTGCTTTGTTCGTATACCAATCACTGTAATAATAGGTCTCTGTATCTAAAAATATAAAAGTCATCACAATTAATGCATATAATGATGAACTTAATAAAAACAACTTCATAAATTTTAAAATTATTTTTTTTTTAAAATCATATGACGGTATTAATAGTGAAAAAATTATAGGAATAACTAATATTGATAAACTTGTTTCTAAAATTTGTTTTGATTCACCTCCCTTATTATCAAAAAGCAAATAAGAGGTTAAAAACAAAAAATATAAAGAACTATTAATAAAAAAACTTTTCCATTGTAAATCATTCCTTTTTAATTTAAATATAGAAGATAGCAAAAGAATAATTATTACTAGTCCTTTTACTCTATTCGGAATTAATGGAAATATAGAAAACAATAAAAGACTCCAATAAATAAAATCTATTTTTTTTACATGGATAACTAACCCCATTCGTTTAAATTTATTTTAAACTTACGTTTATTTAACCAACTCGTCATAATCAATATAACCCACAAAAAAGAAAATACTAAGAATTCATCTGAAAAAGGCATTCTAAAGATTAAGATTCCAAAAATAAATAGAATTACTTCGGAAATTCCTCCAAAATCCTTCAATAATCTTGATAAAAAATAATCTATTACCAATAGAAAAACAGGCAACAATAATAAACCAAATAGATAAAAATTCATATACATTTCACCTATAACTGTTGTTACTAAAGAAGCTCCGCCAAATTCGTTAGCTGCCAAAGTAGTAATGCTTTCTGGTTTTGAAGACCAGATTGATCTTGGAAGATAGAAAAATAATGGTTTTAAATAGGTTACCCCATATAAGTATTTATCA
Organism: Polaribacter sp.; assembly: GCF_965656025.1. Taxonomy (GTDB): domain Bacteria; phylum Bacteroidota; class Bacteroidia; order Flavobacteriales; family Flavobacteriaceae; genus Polaribacter. Next base: position 21,088 of record NZ_CBFHJT010000016.1, on the reverse strand, counting down.
TAACTATTAAAAATTTCGAACATTACATTCATATTAACAGATTCAGATATTTCTAGAAAAAACATTGAAAATTTTGGGGGCTCTAAAGATATTGCTCTAAAAAGCGAAGCGAAAAAAATAGGAATAGTTGGAATACCTTGTTCAAATAAAGGTCCTCTCATATGTTTAAAAATTGATGCAAAATAACCTAAAACAAAGACAAAGGGTATAATTAATGGAGAAAAAACAACTATTTTTTTTGGATATTTTTTAAAAAATATTAGCCCCACAGTTATAGCAGTACAAAAAAGATATATTCTATTTCCCGTTAAAAACATATCAATTATAACAAAAGAAAATGTATAGATAAAAAACTTAACGTTATCATATTTTTTCTGCAGCCATTTATAAAAAAGAGAACCAATAATTAAAATTTTTGATGAGTTAAGCACAAATGCAATAAGTATTGCTAAAGCCCCTGAAGACTCAAAAAAATTATGTCTATTATCATACCAATTCCCGCCTTTTAATAGCCCTGAACCAATAAATATAATAGCCATTCCAATCACATAACTCATAAAATAACTAGGCAACAAAGGCTTAAAATTGTTGATTTTATTTCTTTTAATTTTAATACTAGGCATGTATATATAAAAAATAATTGAAAATATATAGAGAATTAAAATAATAGCCGCTTTTATATTGTTTTTAAGTATAATATTTTTAATACCAGTATTCCCAAAACCCGACATTGCTAATGGAATTTCACCTGTAAATATCATAACCCAAATTGGTAAGAAAACGAAAAAAAGTAAACCAAAACAGATGCCTTGTTTAAAACTAAAATCTCTGTAAAATAAATTAAAAACAAAAAAAATAAGTAGCAAAAAAAACTGAATAATAAATAAAAAAGATATTAAATAGGTCATATTAAAAATACATTATAACTACTTTAAAAGTATGTTTATTAACTTTTTTTCAAATTTATTGATAGTAAAATTAGATAAAAACAATTTCTTATTATTTAAAATAATTTTATTTAAAGTCGTTTTGTTATTTATAAGATATTCTAACTTTTCTTTTAAATCATTAATACTTTTCTTTTCAACAAAATACCCATTTATTCCTTCCATTATTAAATCAGAAATTCCTGCATGATTTGTGGTAATAATAACATTATTTGTTGCCATTGCTTCTATTATAGATATTGGCTGTCCTTCCATTTTATAATACGTAGGTAAAACAAATACATTACCCCATAAAAGTAAATTTTTCTTTTCTTCCCCTTTAACAATACCTAAATAAGTAGTATTTTCTAAATTATTTAATAAATTGGATATTGTTTTTTGAGATTTTACATCAATATTACCAGCAATTTTTGCTGCATATGCTATACCTTCTTTTTCTAATTTTTGTAAAACCTTCAACAACACAATAATTCCTTTTTCTTGCATCAAATTGCTTAAATATATGATGTTGATAGCTTCAGTATTATTTTTTATTTTTTGTTCTTTAAAAAGAAAATCTTCTGCAAAATTAGGAAGAGAAAATATCTTTTCTTCATCTAAAAAAGGAGTTAAGTTTGGTCTTAATGAGTTTGATAAAACAATGCCCTTATCAAATTTTGAAATTAAATATTTATATGTGTTTTTTTTCCATCCATTTAATAATTTATACTGATTTCTTATAAAATTACCGTGAACATGAATAATTAACTCTTTTTTTAAGAAACGAGACAAGATTATAAATGGTGAGTATTTAAGAATTCCAAAAAAAGTTTGTCCTGGTGTTATATAAACTTTATCTGTTTTAATAATTTTATAAATTTTAAAATTTATAAATAAATAAAAGAAAAATTTTTTAAATGAAAACTTGCCTAAGTTTTCATCAAATTTAGGATAGGTTGTGTTTATAATTCTAACTGAAAAGTTCTTATTTTTATCTAATATCTTTTTTACATTTATATTAGCTATTGAAACACCCGATATAGGGTCTGGAAATGGCCCAATAATAAGTATATTAATTGGTTTCGTCATAAATTTAGTGTTCTGTTAAATTTATAAAAACTTCTGCCATAGCTTCAATTGAGTAATTTTCTTTGCAAAAATTTACAATGTTTTTTCTTTGTTTAATCCAGATTTCTTTATTATCCAATACATCTAACATCTTTATTCCTAAATCTTTCAAGCTATCTGTTTCAAAATAAAGCCCATTTTTATTATTCTGAAAAGCTTCAATCTCTGGTGAATGGTTTTCGGTTTTTGAAACTAACATAGGTACTCCAAAACCAAAACTTTGTGTTATAGACAATCCCACATAACCCGGTGAAACACTAAAAAATGATGAATCATAATAGTTTTTTAATTCATTATAATTTGAAATATGACCTTTTAATAACACCCTCTTTTCTAAATTATTATCAGAAACGTAATTTTCTAAACTTTTAGATTCATTACCAGAGCCTATTATTATTAATTTGCTTTCTTCTGGTAATTTATCAATTATTTTATGAAAAGCCTCGAGTAATACTAGTGGTTTTTTTAACTTAGTTAACCTACCAACATAAATAAAATTATTACTATTTTTAATATCGAAATTGGTTTCCATTTTTGAGGAAGAAATAACAGCATTTGGTGCTGATACAATTTTTTTACTTGGAAATTGTTGTAATAATTCTGCTTGCTGTTTGTCGGTATAAACGATAATTTCATCGCCCAAAAATTTCATTATTTTTCTGACAAATTCAGTTTTTGAATCTTTTCCTTTTCTTGGCCAAGCATGCCCCCATAAAACTGTTTTTTTTGATAAAAATTTTCTAAAAAATAAGATTATCCAATTTGTAAGTATTCTTGGATTCATTTCTAAAACAAGAATTCCTTTTGTAAAAATAAAATGAATAAAATGACTCTGGATGAGAATTTTATTAAATAAAAAATAGTTTTTAACACTTATTTTTTCGATAGATTTATCATCTCTTAAGGAATTTTCAAAATAAGAATCTCCAGAGTATAAAATAAATTTATCCCCAAGATTTTTTTTAATTGTTTCAAAAAACAACTTTCTATAATCTGGTGTAATGGATTGAAGTATTATTAACTTTTTCAATTTTTTATTTTTTTTAATTTCTGAAAACCTAAAAAAGAGAGTAATAATAGAAATAACTCCGTAAAACTTGCAGATATTGCAACACCCTTAATAGAGTAGAGCTTTATAAGGGGAATGACAATGATGATATTTACAATACCTGCTAAAACAAGTAATTTTAATCTTTTGTTATATTTTTTTAATGCTGGTAACAGCAAAGTTACATACAACATATTTAATGATGAAAATACTGCTATAGAAGCTAATATTTGCAGTATAAAATAATAACTAGTAATAAGTTCATTATCAAAAACAAATTCTAAAATATTTTCTGCAAATACAATAACAAAAAGCATTATGGCAACCCCAGAGAGTAAAACAGGCACAATTAATCTTTTTACATATTTTATAATTTCGATGTTTTTTTTATTTGATATATTCGGAAAAATTGCCTGATATAATGGGCTATATAGACTTTTTATAGCAACAATTAGCTTCTCCATACTTACATAAACACCTGCCAACAACTCTGAAGTAAATAAACCCAAAATAAGTGTATTTAAAGTAGTGTATAAACTTACAAATACATTTGACGAAAAAAGACTAAAGCTCTCTTTAATTATTTGAATAATCTTTTGAAAATTAGGTTTAGAAACATTGACATATTTAAAGCTAATTAAAAGACCTAAAAAGCCTGAAATTATAAACCCTAAACTGTTAAATATAGGAGCCAATAAAAAATCGTTTTCTTGTCTGATAAAAATAAAAATTAAAGCAGTAAAAATTATTTTTGATAATAGATTTATAAATGTTATAATTTTCATTTTTTCAATTCCTTGAAAAAACCACGTTGGAAATAAAGCTTGACCTAAAACAATGCCAAAACTATATAAATAAACTTCCTTATTAACATTAAACTTATAAACAAAAGAAACAATAAATAATAAAATCCCAAAGGAAATTAATACAAGAAAAGTCTTAATAAGGATAACATTTGAATAAAATTTAGAAAGTAGTTCTTTATCTCCTTTCAGTAAAGAAACTTCTCTTGTTGCGCTTATGTTAAATCCAAAATCGACAATAATTCCTAGAAAAATGGCTAGTGAATGTGCCATCATTACTATACCATAATTTTTTGCTCCTAAAACCCTAACCAAATAAGGAAAAGTAATTAGAGGCAAAACTATATTAGTAAACTGTATGATAAGTAAAAAAAAATAGTTTCTAAATACTATTTTTTTTTTAAAATCTTTTAAGGTTTTAAACAATTTTTATTGAATTAATGTTATTTTTAATAAATTTAACTATCAAGCAATTTATCCTTATCAGACAAGATAACTTCACCTTCCTTTAACATCCAATCAATATTTAAAGTCTCATCATTATACACAACTCCAACTTCAGCATCTTTTTGATAATAATTATCACATTTATAATTAAAAATAGTATCATCTTCTAAAGTTGCAAAACCATGTAAAAAACCTTTTGGAATAAAAAGTTGTTTTCTATTCTCTCTAGATAATTCTATAGCGAAATGCTCACCAAAAGTTGGTGAATCCTTCCTAGAATCAACAGCCACATCAAGAACTCTGCCTTTAACTACTCGAACTAGTTTTGCTTGAGAGTATGGTGGTTTTTGCATATGAAGCGCTCTAACAACACCTTTTCTAGAAACTGACTCGTTATCTTGAACAAAATTGACTTTAGCACCTATAGCTGCTTCAAATTTTTGATGATTGTAACTCTCCATAAAAGAACCTCTTTCATCTTTATGAACTGTTGGTTCTATTACAAAACAACCCTTTAAAAATGTTTCTGTAACTTTCATTATATTTTATACAAATTATTAGCATACCCACTTTTTAGAAGCGCTTTAGACTGGGCAATCATTTCTTCTTTCGTTATAAAACCTGCTCTAAAAGCAGCTTCTTCTATAGCACCAACTTTTAAACCTTGTCTTTCTTCAATTACTTGCACAAATTGACTTGCTTTCATTAATGAGTCAAAAGTACCTGTATCTAACCAAGCTGTACCTCTATCTAAAATTTCTACAGAAAGTTTGCCTTTTTTTAAATATACATTGTTTACTTCTGTAATTTCTAGCTCTCCTCTTTTACTTGGTTTAATATTTTTTGCAATTTCAACTACTTCATTGTCATAAAAATAAATTCCTGGTACTGCATAATTAGATTTTGGTTTTTCTGGTTTCTCCTCTATTGAAATTGCTTTATTATTTTCGTCAAATTCTACAACTCCATATCGTTCTGGATCATTTACATGATAAGCATATACAATACCTCCAACTGGATTGTTATTTGATTTTAAAATATTTGCCAAACCTGTACCATAAAAAATATTATCACCTAAAATTAAAGCTACTTTATCATCACCAATAAATTTTTCACCAATTATAAATGCTTCTGCTAAACCGTTTGGATTTTCTTGAACTTCATATTGAAAATTACATCCTATTTTGTTTCCATCGCCTAATAATTTTTGAAATAATGGTAAATCTTGTGGTGTAGAAATAATTAATATCTCTCTAATTCCTGCAGAAATTAAAGTAGAAATTGGATAATAAACCATAGGTTTATCGTACACTGGCATTAATTGCTTACTAACGGCTAAAGTTAGTGGATGCAACCTTGTCCCAGAACCTCCTGCTAAAACAATTCCTTTCATATTAATTGTATTTTTTTAAATACCAATGTATGGTTTTTAAAATTCCTGATTCGAAATTTTCTGATGCTTGCCAGCCCAATTCATTTTCTAATTTAGAAGCATCTATAGCATATCTAAAATCGTGACCTGGTCTATCTTCTACAAAACTAATTTGCTTTTTGTATGAGTTTTTCTTAGGATGAATTTCATCTAAAACCTCACAAATTTTATGGGCTATATATAAGTTATTTCGTTCATTTTTTCCACCAATATTATACGTTTCTCCAGGACTTCCATTTTTGTAAACCAATTCAATTCCTGTGCAATGATCTAACACGTATAACCAATCTCTAATATTTTTTCCATCACCATAAATTGGGATGTTTTCTCCAGAAATTGCTTTTCTTATAATTGTCGGAATCAACTTTTCGTCATGTTGTTTGGGTCCATAATTGTTAGAGCAATTGGTGGTTACCACCTTCATCCCATAAGTATGAAAATAACTTCTTACTAAAAAATCTGATGATGCTTTTGAAGCGCTGTAAGGGCTATTAGGTGCATAAGGTGTTGCTTCTGTAAACAAACCTTCTGAACCTAAGGTTCCGTAAACTTCATCAGTAGAAATATGATGAAATTTAGCATTTTCAAATTCCTTTTTATAAATATTAGGTGAATTCATCCAATAATTTTTAGCAACATCTAACAAGGTAAAAGTGCCAAAAACGTTCGTTTTCACAAACGCATCTGGATTTTTAATAGAATTATCTACGTGAGATTCTGCTGCAAAATGGATGACTCCAGAAAAATTGTATTCTTTAAATAAATTTTCAAGTAAGTCTCTATCGCAAATATCTCCTTCAAAAAAAGTATATCTGGGGTTGTTTTCTAATTCCTTTAGATGATTTAAATCACCTGCATATGTTAGTAAATCTAAATTTACAACATCGTATTTTTTGTTGTTTTCTAAAAAATAGGGTATAAAATTAGACCCAATAAAACCTGCACCTCCAGTAATTAAAATTGTTTGCATTCTTATTTTTTGTAATTATTTAAATAAGAATTTACTCTTAGTAATAATAATATAAAAATCATTCCCAAAGCTCCTAAAAGCGCCAACTGAAAAGCTTTGTTTTTAGTAACTCCTTTTATTTCTGAACCTATTGGTTGAAAATTAGAAATTACATTAATAACTTCGTATTTTTCTGATTTATCAGTTACAATTTCCTCTAGATCTGAATTTATTCTTCTGTTAGAATCAAATAACTCTAACTCTTTGGTGGTTCTTTTCTGACCTCCTAAATCTATACTTGTACCTGTTGATTGTTTCTTAGCTTCTTCAACCATTACTTGCATATATACTTTCCGTAAAGAATCTAATTGAGCTAAGTTCTGGCGGTAAATTGAATCAGTTCTGTTCAAATTTTCGTTGGTTAATTCTTTTACTCTTTTAAAGTATTTATTATTGATTACAGAAGAAATAATTACCTCATCTAATTTAGAAAATACGTTGTTTTTTTCTGCTATAACTTTAATTCTATGAATCTTATAATCTAAATTTGTAAATGAAGCTTTAAACTCATCAAACGTGTAACTTTTTACAGTAGTGGTGTCTACATCTAAAATAAAATCGTTGTAAGAATTTATAATGTCGTTTTCATTTACAATGGGTTCTATTGTAAATTTTTTAAGAGATGCTGCTTCAGGTTTACTTAATTTAAACGTATTTTGAATACCTGAAGTATCTTTTTGTTTTACCAAATCGTTATAATAATTAATATTATTATACAACTGACTGGCACTTTTAAAGTTGGGTTGCACCAACATTTCAGATTCGTATTTATCTTGAGATTTTACTTGAAAAAAAGCACCAATTGAAAAACCAACTACAGCTGCAATTCCTATTTTAACTATGTTTTCTTTAATAAAAATTAAGATAGAAATAAAAGCATGAAAAATACCTTTAAATATATTTCCAATGAAGTTAAAGAGCTTAGAAAAACCTCTACCTATAATTATAAATAAAGAACCCAGGTCTACTTCTTCTTCGTTTTTGTTGGTTGGTTGGTTTGTTGACATGTTAATTTTTTAATCTATAGTTTAACTATTAAAAATTTGTTCTAATATTTTTTGTGTGATGGCATATGTTGGTGTTACACCCGTCATTCCTAATCCACCAGAAGCCAATGTAGCTCCTGTTTCTAAAGGATTATCTGATGCGTAATAAGCATAACGTACTTTCACATCTCTAGAGATATTTCCTCTAATTTTTGAGGCAGATTGTATTGCTTTTTGGTAATGTGCCCCTTCCATTTCTAAACCAATCACATTCCATGTAGAGTCATGAAAAAACTTTAATAAATCTTTATTTTGTAATGATGTTCCTAAAACTGAAATCATAGAACCATCAAAAACTTTAATTCCAAAACCGTCTAAATCTTCTTTTTTTAATTCGTTCTTAAATGGATAATTGTCTGCTGTACCTTCAAAAATATGTGCAGATGGCACCATAATATCTCCTTTTCCACCTTCTAAAATCCCTGCTTTACCCATTATAGAAACAGATTTTACATCTAAATGTGTTTTGGTATTTTTCTCACAAGTGTATGGTTTTAACAATTCATCCATAGTTTCGTAAGCTTGTTCACCAAAAGCATAATCCATTACAATAAGAACTGCATTTTTTTCTACAGTTTGTTTTTTTGATAACGTTAAAACATCAAAATTTATTTTAGCAGTATCTATTATTTGTACATTTATATTGGTTCCAGAAGTATCTTTTACATAAATAAGTCCGTTTTTTGAAGCAAAATCCTTTACTTTTTTCTGTATTGGTTTGCTATTTTCGTTACTTAGTAAGTGATAAATTTCAAACTCTTTTAAGTTTTTTGCTTCTTTAGGCAATGCGCCTTTTGCGTAGAAGGAATTTAACACACTATGCATATTTGCACTTATAATATGTATAGGTCTTTCTAATAAATTATTAGTTTTTAAAACTTTTTTAATATTATTTGCCCAAATTTCTCCATAAATATGGTGTCCAATTTCTTCTACCAAAATAGAACTAAAGGTTACTGTTCTTTTGTTATTTTCTAACACTTCCTTAATCGCTAATTTACCCAACCAAAATATCAGTTGAAAAAAACGATCTGGATTTTCTTTGGTAGCAAATGTTTTATAAACTCCTAAAACTTCATCAAAAGATCTCCCTAAAATATTGCCTAGATGAACCAGGGTAACCTCTCTTTCTTTTTCTGAAATTTGTTTTTGATGTACAACAATTTCTTCTAAATGTTTCCATTCTCTTGTAAAGTCTTCGCCATCATTTAAAGTAACTCTTTCTTGAATTTTATGAGATTCTATAAATAAAAAAGTTAAGTGTGTTAAAATATCATAGATTTCAGATCTTCCTCTGGTAATCTCAATATTCATTTGATCTTTGTCTATTCTATAACAATTTCTTCTTCTTTTTGGAGGTACAATAGGTTTAAAATGAGAATTTTTATATCCTTCATCTGCAGTTAAATTGATAT
>NZ_CBFHJT010000016.1:10093-11736 GCF_965656025.1 Polaribacter sp. | reverse complement strand
CAATTTCTTCTTCTTTTTGGAGGTACAATAGGTTTAAAATGAGAATTTTTATATCCTTCATCTGCAGTTAAATTGATATACTGGCATTCTTCTATTCCAACAGGAAGTCTTTCTATAACGTAGGTTAAACCATTTAACTCAATTCTGTCCTCTGCAATAGAACCATAAATTTCGGGTCTTAAAAGTAATAAGGATTTTCTTAAAGTTTCCCCAGAAACTCCCATGGGTTTGTAAAAACCTCTACTAAATAAATGACGCATAGAAATATATAATTTTTCTATGGCATTAGTAGATTCTTGTGCTCTTGTTCTTGCTATTTTTTTTATTTCTGACATTATTTCTTTTGGACGACAAATATAAAATTATTTACCTGATAAAATTTTGTTATACTGGTTATTATCTTTTAATAAAGTAACTGCGTTTTCAATGGTTTTATCGTTACTTAAATTGTGTTTATAAACACCTTCTCTATACATATATCTCTCTAAAATTGCTGTTTTTAAAATTTCAGAAATAATGTCTTTATTTTTAGAAATTTCATCAATTTTATCTTTATACAATTGTTCTTTTATCGCATTATATTCAGATGAAATATTATTGTTTTTAGAAGCTAAATAGGCCTTTTTAAATAAGGCTTCTTGCTCTGTTACGAAAGTAGTATCTGTTTTTAAAAACTTGGTAAATTCTTTAAAATCGCTATTTTTAATTTCAAAATTTGTGAAGTCATTAAGATTTGTATTGTTGTAATAGTATTGAGTTGCGTAGTTAAAAATGGCTCTAGATTGCAATAACGATTCTGTAGTTTTATTTCTATTTGTTGTATTAATTTCTACATCTGGTTTTACGCCTCCACCATCGTAAACAGTTCTCCCATTTTGGGTTTTAAAAGCGTTTACACCGCTGTCTGAAAATTTTGGAATATTGCCTTTATCATCTCTATTTGTATAATCTAATTCTTGAATACATCTACCACTTGGTGTGTAGTATTTAGAAATGGTTAGTTTTAATTGAGTGCCATACATTAACTCTCTATAACGTTGCACTAAGCCTTTACCAAAAGAACGTTTTCCTAAAATTACGGCTCTATCATAATCTTGTAAAGAACCACTTACAATTTCAGAGGCTGATGCAGAACGTTCGTTAATTAAAACAACAATTGGTATTTCTAAATCTAAAGGATTATTTTGTGTTTTATACGTGTTACTCCATTTTTTAATTTTTGCTTTTGTTGTTACAATCGTTTTGCCTTTTGGTAAGAAAAAATTAGAAATTCTTATAGATTCTAACAACGAACCTCCTGGATTTGATCGTAAATCAAAAACCAATTTTTTCATTCCCTGTTTTTTTAGTTTCTTATAGGCTTTTTTTACTTCAGATGAAGCTTTTTCATTAAATCTTGTTAAAGTAATATAACCAGTTTCATCATCTATCATTTCTGCAAAAGGTACAGGATTTACAATTACTTTATCTCTTGTAATTTCTTTTGTTAAAATGCTGCCTTGTCTTTCTACTTCAACCGTAAATTTACTGTTTGGTGTCCCTTTTAAAAACATAGATAATTGGTCTCTTTCCATATTTTTTATAGATTGATTATCCACAGAAATAATAACATCACCTGCTTTTAAACCTGCTTTATCTGCAGG
>NZ_CBFHJT010000016.1:0-9995 GCF_965656025.1 Polaribacter sp. | reverse complement strand
TCATTTTTTATGTTTTTTGTTTTTTCTACAAACAAGTTTAGTAGTTTTTGCATTTTTAAATACACCTCATCATAAGCTGGCTCTTCTTTTCCAATATAAGAAATCATAAATATATAAGGTTCTTCTAAATTATTGTACACAATTTCTTTTTGTAAACGATAACTTTCTCTTAATAGTCTTTTTATTCGATTTCTACTTACTGCCAGTTTAAAATTTCTTTTAGGCACAGAAACTCCAACCTGACAAGGATAATCTGATGTATGTGGGGTTTGTAAATACATCATTCTTAAAGGAAAACTCTTCAAAGATTTTCCTTCAGCATATAGTTTTTCTATCAGCTTTCTACGCTTTAAACGTTCTTGTTTCCCTAAAGTGTATTTCATCTTTACAAACTTAAGAGAAAATAGCAACTTTTTAACAATTTCTGCGAGCTAACTTTAAAAAAGATACGTATTTTTAACTAGTTTTTAGAATTTTATTTCAACACATATTTGTTTATAATATAACAATAATAGTTAAATTTGTTTAAATTTACACATTTTAAGATATGAAACCAGACTTATTTCAAGCACCAGATTATTATAATATCGATGATTTATTAACTGAAGAACATAAGTTAGTAAGAACCGCAGCAAGAGATTGGGTAAAACGCGATGTTTCTCCAATTATTGAAGAATATGCTCAAAAAGCAGAATTTCCAAGCCAGATTATTAATGGTTTGGCAGAAATTGGTGCATTTGGGCCTTACATTCCAGAAGAATATGGTGGTGCTGGTTTAGATCAAATTTCTTACGGATTAATCATGCAAGAAATAGAACGAGGCGATTCTGGAGTGCGTTCTACTGCTTCAGTACAATCATCATTAGTAATGTATCCTATTTTTAAATATGGTACAGAAGCACAACGTAAAAAATACTTACCAAAATTAGCTTCTGGTGAATGGATGGGTTGTTTTGGTTTAACAGAACCCAATCATGGGTCTAATCCTGGTGGAATGGAAACAAACTTTAAAGATAAAGGTGATCATTATCTATTAAATGGTGCAAAAATGTGGATTTCGAATGCGCCTTTTGCACAAGTTGCTGTGGTTTGGGCTAAAAATGAAGCAGGAAGAATTCACGGACTAATTGTAGAACGTGGTATGGAAGGATTTTCTACTCCAGAAACTCACAATAAATGGTCTTTGCGTGCTTCTGCTACTGGTGAACTCATTTTTGACAATGTTAAAGTTCCCAAAGAAAACTTACTACCCAATAAATCTGGATTGGGTGCTCCTTTAGGTTGTTTAGATTCTGCAAGATATGGTATTGCTTGGGGTGCTATTGGAGCAGCAATGGATTGTTATGATACTGCCTTACGTTATGTAAAAGAACGCCAACAGTTTGGCAAACCTATTGGTCAGTTTCAATTGCAACAGAAAAAATTAGCAGAAATGATTACAGAAATTACCAAAGCACAATTATTGGCTTGGAGATTGGGGACTTTAAAGAATGATGACAAAGCTACTTCTGCACAAATTTCTATGGCAAAACGAAATAACGTAGAAATGGCCATTAACATTGCTAGAGAAGCAAGACAAATGTTGGGTGGAATGGGAATTACTGGCGAATATTCTATTATGCGTCACATGATGAATTTAGAAAGTGTAATTACCTACGAAGGTACACATGATATTCATTTATTAATTACTGGTTTAGATGTTACTGGTTTTAACGCTTTTAAGTAAAAAACGACTCCTATTTATCAATAATTAAGATTCTTTTTGGCTACAACGTATTCGTAGATTCTACTGATAACATGACATTTGACATGTTTTTCACGAGTAACTTATTTTAGTTTTGTGTAATACTAAATACTAAAATTCGATTACAAATGGAAGAATCTAGAAAAGACATTATACAATTTACCAATTTGCAACTTGCAGCTCTTGGCGAACCTACCTTTAAAGACAAAGAAAATAGTAACGTTCAATATTGCAACCCGAAATTCGAAGAACTTACTGGAGGATTAATCAAAAGTATTCAAGAAAAATCTAGGTTATTGGCAAATCATCATTGTCCTGCAGATACTAGAATTCAAAATTTTATAAATGACTATTTAAAAGATGTAGATGTTAATATATCTTATGCTTTACCAAATAATACATTAATATTATCAAAAAAAGGACAAGCCAGAGAAACTAGTTTACCACCAGATGGTAATTCTTTTGAAAGCGATTTGGTAAAATCTAAACGATTAAAACAAGGTATTTTAAACAATCCTTTACATGATAAAAGAACTACTAAAGGTACGTTTCATATTGTAGAGGGCGATTTACCAGTGCCTTTAGATAAAAAAGAAGTACCTAGAGTTGTATTGGCTCACTTTTTAAATGCTGCTTTTAATGCTCCAGATAATTTAAAAGTATTACCATTTACAGATAGTCAAAAAGACAAGGCCAAAGTAATGGTTTCTATGCTATTAAGACCCATTGTTTGCCCAGAAGTAAAAGGCGTAATTTCAGAAAAATCTTTAGAAGTTCGCTTTTTTGCACCAGGTAATTTAGTGAGTAATTTAGATTTTGTTGAAAGTATTTTTGGCAATGCAGGCGATCCTACTATTGCACAAAACGATGCTGCTTTAGACACAGAACATTGGACAGGCCATACAGGTTGTATCATTTTAGCTCCTCAGTTATTAACTTTAAAAAAGAAAGAAATTGGGTTACCTCATTTTGATGATGCTACAGAGCGTCAAAGAAAAGATGGTATGTGTTGGAAAGACGAAAACGAATTGTATAATGATGGTGGCGCTTTTAAAATTACTTGTAGAAACGAAAGTGGTGTTGTTGTTACTTTAATTGCAGATAATTATTATGGATATTCTAAAAAAGAAATAAAAACTCAAATTAGTTACTCTGCCAACCTATATGGCTTGGTAGAAGAAGAACACGCAGGTGGTGCCATTGCTTATGCAAGACGTGTTATGGGAGATACAGTAAATGGTAAAGACTACTACAGATATTATGGTTTAGAACATAATTTTGAAGATGTAAAAAAATTATTAGCAGACAGAATTGAAGTAAAACCAGAAAATTATGCGTTTGATAAAAATTATCCTAATGTAATTTACATTCCTGAAACAGCTTATTTTGATATCAACAAAAACAACATTAGTTGGGAGTATGAAGGTAAAGAACAAACATTAACATTGTCTCCTTACAAAACTTATGTGCATCCCACAGGAAATAAATTACGTTTAGAAAAACATCCGCAAAATAAATTATGGCGAATTGTAGAAACTTTTCCAGAAGGGGTATTCTGCCACAAACCTTGTACAGTTTCTGGTGGTGGTAAATCAGAAATTTCTAAATCGATGCAAAATGCCATCACATATAGCAATTTTAATATCCATAATTTAGAAGAAGATTTTAAAAAAGCTGATGAAATTATTGAGTTTAATTACTCAACTAGATGGAAAGATAAAACCGTAGATAGGCCAAAATCTAGATCTTTTTTAAGTGAAAAAAGAACTTTAGGTTCAGTGGTAAAACTGTTAACTCCTTCAGAAGAAAATTCAGACGAATTCAATGAGTTTATTAGCAATATTCCTGTACACGTTCGTTCTTTAGTTTTATTAGTAAAACGTATGTTTAGGCAAGCACATGGTGCTAATTTAAACTGGAAAGATATGATGTCTGTAGAAATTATTAACGGTGCAAAAGGTACATCATTACGTTACAACAATACACCAGTTGTGGGTAGTTATGTTCGTATTGGGTTTAATCAACAAGGTAATTGGATGCTCAATAAATTGCGTTCAGATTTTTCTGCAAGTGAAAAAATTCAGACAGAAGATGATATTTCTGCATCTATTACCTTACCTAGAAACCAGTTTAAAGATTTAAACCCAGTTTTTGACAATCCGAGTGTAAAAGTAGTTGCAAATTGCGAAGCACACTTATTTCAAAGACCAGATGAAGCGATTGTTAGAGGTTATGATAAAGGCGCAGAATTAGATATTATTTCTAATGGAAGATTTTTAACCAATTACGAAATGTTAACTAAACAAGACGCTATTGCCATTTACGAAGACACTATTAATTTTGATCAATATACAGAGCCAGTAAAGAAATTTATCAAAGAAATTATCAATAGCGATGATGATGATATTCAGTTTGTATTACCATCTCACCCGAGAATTATAGAAGATGGTTTGCCAACAAAAAACCCTCGTTATTTAGAACCTAATAAGTTTTATAATGAAAATGAGGCTTCTTATATTTCTGATATTGGTGTACGTTTAAAAAGACAAATTGAACCAAAAGACCCAGTAATTCATGTGGTAAATGCGGTTTTACCTGGTAGAAGAAACAATCCTGTAGACAAAGCAAATGGTATTAGACCTTTGGCTGTGTATAATCCAATACATTATCAAGAAACACCAGAGTTGTTTATGGACTTTATTTGTAGTTTAACAGGTAAATCTCCTTCTACAACAGGTGCAGGTTCTGAAGGTGCTTTAACAAAAGCTCCGTTTAATATGCTAACACCAACTACAGATTTAAACAACGCGTTATTGTCTCATATTTTAACAGAATCTAACGGATTTAGTACTGCTGCAGGTTACATAGGTGCAGAAAATAAAATAGATCATGATGTTAGTTTATTGATTCCAGAAATTTGGGCTAGAATGACACCCGAAGACAGAGATCCAAAAAACTTAATTGCAAACGGATCTTTAGAAAAACTAGAAGATTTTGAATTTGAAGGTAAAAAGGTGTTGGCAAGTAGATTAGGTTATAGAATTACAAAAAAATTCGATTTATATTGTTTAAATAGAATTTTTGACGAGCCTACTGCTGTGTTTAGTGAACGTATGTTAAAACCAGAATTACAAGGTTTAGAAGATTTTGTAGACGGAATTAACAACATTACTGAAGCACAACAAAAAGTAGCTTTAAATTATTTTGAAGACGGTAGTATAGAAGCTGCAATACCTCCGCTAAAAATATTGCTACATATAATGGCATATGGAAACTATGAAGGCAAAGATATTAGCGATGCTGAATTAAGAAAATACTTTGATAGAGACTATGTTGTTAATAGTGATTGGTATAAAGAAAGATTAGCTATAAAACAGCAAAAAGATATTGCTTTTTATTCAAAACAAATCAGTTATTTAGAAGATTTTATTGCAGATGCTAATAATAAAGAGCTTGTGGCAGATATGAACATTAATAACCGTTTACAAGAAGTAAAAGCGATGTATAAAAAAGTAAGTGCCAAAGAATATTTAGAGACTTTAGTAGGTACTATTGGCGCAGATCCACTATTTAAAAAATAGTTAAAGAATGTGTTTTTTAAAATGCTAGAAAGAGCATAGCATTTAGTTTTTTAGTTTGTAAAAGCTGATATCAATTTTAAATTGTATCAGCTTTTTTTATTGATAAGAGCCCAATAGAATTTAAGATGCTTTTTGTAACAAAACATGAGGACACCTTTTACAATTCACCCCTTTTTTCTTGAATTTATTGCAACATTTACTTTTGGGCGTTAAGCAGTTAGAAGAACAAACACCATCGCAAACTGGAGTGTTTGTTAAAGAAATTATTGGCTTATTATCAGTATAAAAAACAATCATATTTTAAAAATATACTGCAAATATAAATGTTTATTTAGAATAAATAAAAATAAAAAGTTGTTAAAATTTACTAAGAAGTATCAATGTTTTTAAATTCAAAAAAGGTTACTTCACAATTGAAGATAACCTCTTTCTTTTTTTGGAGTGGGGAAATGCTATTTTTTTATTCCTAGTTTCATCAAAATAGTTTCTAACAAACACCATTTTGTAAATGCAGACTGTATCATATTTAATCCAATAAATACACCAAACCATAACCAATGTATACTTACATAATAGGTTAAGGCTACCATTAACAAAACCATAAAACCAACAATTACTCTAAAATACGTGTTTAACATTTTCTTGTTTTTTTATTTATTATATAAATCTTTCTATGGGTAAAACCACACCTTTTATCGGATTATTGGTTTCCATATTTTTATTAAATTCAGTAATTAAATTGAATAATACATCTATATGTTCATCATCTGTAAAAGAGAAAAACAAGGTAGATTCATTGCTATTTTTACCTGCCGAAAACCAATTGGAAGAAATTTCTGCAGGAATATTCTTAAATCCATTAATTTCGGTAATACTTAAATTTTTAATGGCTGCTTTTTTAAAGATTTTCAGAATATTTTTCTGAAATTCTTCTACTGCTGTAACTAATACTAATTTCATGTTTTTTAATTTTAATGTCCTTTCGACCACAGTCGAGAACTATTTATAATTCTTCTTTTCTATCATATAATACACCAATGGCACCACTAGTAATGTGAGCACTGTAGACACAATAGTTCCACCCATTAAAGAGATAGCTAACCCTTGAAAAATTGGATCAAATAAGATTACAAATGCGCCAATTACTACAGTTCCTGCAGTTAATAAAATAGGAGTTGTTCTTACGGCTCCTGCTTCAATGGCAGCTTGTTTTAAAGGAATTCCTTCTGCTAGTCTTAGGTTGATAAAATCAATTAGTAATACAGAGTTTCTTACCATAATTCCTGCCAAAGCAATCATACCAATAAAAGAAGTGGCTGTAAAAAAGGCGCCCATTATCCAGTGTCCTAAAATAATTCCTATTAATGATAAGGGGATGGCAACCATCATAACCACTGGTGCTTTAAAGTTTTGAAACCAACCAACTATCAAAATATATATTAAGATAATAGCTCCTAAAAATGCGATTCCTAAATCTCTAAAAACCTCTAAGGTTATTTGCCATTCTCCATCCCATTTAACTGTAAAGTCGTCCTCAAAATCTGGCTGACCCAAATACATTTCGTTTAATTTATAGCCTTCAGGAAGTTTAATTTCACCTAATTTCTTATCCATCCCAAGAATTGCGTAGGCAGGACTTTCTAACTCGCCAGCCATATCTGCCAAAACATACACTACTCTCTTTTGATTTTTCCTATAGATACTTTTAGCGGCAATGGTTTCTTTAATATCAACCAAATCTGCAATTGGAATCATGGTTCCTTGTTTCGATGTTACCTTTAATTGCGAAATATCAGAAATGGTAGATTTTTCTTTTTCATCTAAACTCAACACCAAACCAATTTGATGTACTGCATCTTCGTCATATAAATTGGTTATTGGTGTGTTAGATAATGCCATATTCATGGTATAGGCAATTTGCTGAGGCGCAACTCCATATAACATGGCTTTTTCTTTATTGATCTCAAATTGATATTCTTTTTGATTGGCTTCTACCATCCAATCAATATCAACTACATCCTCTGTATTTTTTAGAATGTTCTGAACATCATTTGCAATTCTAATTTGCTCGTCATAATCTGGTCCATAAACCTCAGCAACAATGGTAGATAACACTGGTGGCCCTGGAGGAACTTCTACCAACTTTACATTTGCGTTGTATTTTGTTGCAATTTTCTGAATTTCTGGTCTTAGTAATTTTGCAATTCCATGACTTTGAATTTTACGTGCTCCTTTATCCACCAAATTCACTTGAATGTCTGCCATATTAGAACCTCCTCGTAAATCGTAATGACGCACCAAACCATTAAAGGTTATGGGTGCAGAAGTACCCACATAATTTTGATAATTGACCACTTCTGGTCTTGTGGCTAAATATTGGGCTATTTCTTGAGTAACTACGGCTGTTCTTTCTAAGGTAGTTCCTTCTGGCATATCAATAACCACTTGAAACTCATTTTTGTTATCAAAAGGCAGCATTTTTACAGCCACAGAATTGGTTAAAAATAAGCCCATTGTTGCTATTAAAACAAAGAATGTTCCGCCCAAAAACAACCATCTTTTGCTTGTACTTTCTAATAAAGGTCTCTCTAATTTATTGTAAATTCTATAAATAAAAGTATCTTCTAATGGCTTTTCTTTTTTATCTTTACCTCCTTTTTTTTCTTTCTCTCTTAAGAAAATATACCCTAAATACGGTGTAATGGTTAAGGCTACAAATAATGATAAAATCATAGCAATAGAGGCTCCTATTGGCATTGGCGCCATGTAAGGTCCCATTAAACCAGATACAAACGCCATGGGTAAAACAGAAGCAATTACTGTAAAGGTTGCTAAAATTGTTGGATTCCCAACTTCGTTAATTGCATATAAAGCTGCTTGTTTAAAAGGCAGGCGTTTCATCTTAAAATGGCGGTGCATATTTTCGGCTATAATTATAGAATCATCAACCACAATACCTGTTACAAAAACCAACGCAAACAACGTAATTCTGTTTAAGGTATAATCTAACATGTAATAACTCAATAATGTCAACGCAAACGTAATGGGAACAGATAAAAATACTACCAAACCACCTCTCCAGCCCATGGCTAGCATCACCACAAGTGTAACAGCAATGATAGAACCTATTAAGTGTAGTAGTAATTCTGACACTTTATGAGAAGCGGTTTTACCATAATTTCTAGTAATTTCTACATGCACATCATCAGGAATTAAAGTGGTTCTTAAATGATCTACCTTATCAATAATCACTTCAGCAATTTTCATGGCATCTGCCCCTTTTCTTTTGGCGACAGAAATAGTAACTGCTGGGTATTCTGATTTATATTCTGCAGATTTTTCACTGGCTTTTCCGAAACCTAAAGACACGTAATTTTGTGGAATTTCTGGTCCATCAACAATAGTTGCAATTTGTTTTAAATAAATTGGCTGATTCTGTTGCACACCCACTACTAAATTTTCTACATCTGTTTTAGAGGCTAAAAATTTACCAGTTTTTACTAAAAATTCTGTATCATTTTTATCAAAACTCCCTGCACTTAGTTGTGTGTTGTTGGCTTTTATCATTTTAAAAACCGATAAGAAATCTAATCCGCTTGCAGCTAATTTATCTTTATCTAAAACAACACGTAATTGTCTGTTTCTTCCCCCAATTTTATGGGTAATCGAAACGTCATTTACCTTTTTTATTTCACTTTCTAACTCCTGTGCCATTTGTCCAAGCTGAAAATCGTTATAATTTTCACTCCACAAGGTTAAACCTAACATAGGCACATCATCAATAGCACGCGTTTTTACCAAAGGAAACGTAACTCCTTTTGGCATTTGATCCATGTGTTTGTTAATTTCATTGTACAATTTTACAAACGAACGCTCTATGTCTTCTCCCACATAAAACTGTACAATTACCATGGCTTTTTCATTCATAGAAGTAGAATACACATATTCTACACCTTTAATATTCGAAATTAATTTCTCTAAAGGTTTTACCACTCTAGATTCTACTTCTGTAGGACTTGCACCTGGATAACCCACAAAAATATCTGCCATAGGCACGTCTATTTGTGGTTCTTCTTCACGTGGAATTAAAAACGAACTGTACACCCCAATCACCATAAAAACGATCATTAGTAATACTGTCAATTTCGACCCGATAAAGACTTTTGCAATTTTTCCTGCTAAACCTTCTTTCATATTGTTTATATTTTTGGGCGTTTTAACAGGCTATCCGTTTCAATCTTTTTTTGCCATTTATGGCAGCAAAAAAAGGATTTCCACTACTATCCTTAACGCTAATTATAGTTATTGAATTGAAATTTTTGCTCCGTTAAATAATTTTCCGTCAGCAGAAATGATATAGGATTCATTAGCAGATAAACCTGATAATACCTCTACTTTATCTCCATAAACGCTACCTAAACGCAACCATCGTAACAAAGCTGTATTACTTTGACTTGTTGTGTAAACTCCTGATAGTTGGCCGTTTTTAACAAGAGCTTTTGTTGGGATTAAAACCATTGCTGAGTTTGTTTTTTGTGCTACAGGAAACTGGACAGTTGTAAACATTCCCGATAAAATTTTTGCATTGGTTTTTTCTAAATCTACTTTTACCAAATATTGTCCTCCTGTATTTTTAGCAGAAGTACTCACTTCTATCACTTTTCCTTTCA
>NZ_CBFHJT010000015.1:46856-49395 GCF_965656025.1 Polaribacter sp. | reverse complement strand
AAGAAAAGGGCATAAAAAAGCCCCAACAACCGAAGTTATTGGGGCTTTTGCCTAAAACGAAATTAAAAAATTAACTCGCTTTCTGAAAGGTTAAGACACTTAACAATTCGCGCATTTTCTTGGCAGGTCGAAACAAAATTCTTGTTTTCTTTACTGCCTCTGAGGTTACCTCTTCTGGCGTATCAAAACCCTCTGAGCTTAAGCCTACTTGAAAATTACCTAATTTACCCAAACGTACAATACGCCCTTCTTTTAACTCGCGTACAATGTTTTTTTCCAATACATTTAGTACTGCTAAGCAGTCTGTATCGGTTACCGTACATTGTTCAGAAATCATTTCTGCTAAAGTTTCGAAGTCTACACTTCCATTCGGTGTAACAGCCGCATAATATTTTGGCGTTGCTGTTAAGTCTTGAGGATTTTTCCTCGCTAATGTCTTAAATTTTATACTCATTATTTTAATTTGAAATTGCATTGCTTTGCATAAGGTAGCAATGCAGACACCTTTTTTAGCGCGCTTTTAAAACTCTGCCATAGTTAGGCCCACCCACATACGGCTTTACGCAGGTAAACTATATGTAATACTTTTACATACAGGAGGTTTACACAAGAAAAATTAAGTCATGTTTTTACCAAAAGTGCAGCCTGTTGCACTGCTTTATTTTTAACGAAATAAATTTTGGTAAGCTAAAAAAGAGTTGTAATTTTGAATTGCAGAACAAAATTTTAACGCTTTTAAAGTGTTACCGTTTTTAAAAAGGTCTTAAAGCAACAGTCTCTAAGGCTTTTTTGTTTTTGTAAAGATACTATTTATTTAGGCTTTTTAAAATGAATTTATCAACACGTTATGAGCATTTTTTTAAAATCCAATTTTTAGAAAAGCCTTAGAAACACTAACTATTTTAAGAGAAAAAATAACGAAGTATTTCTTTTTACCATTGACTCATTTTGTATCTTTGCTGATGCCATGAACAAGTACATCGACATCATAAAAAACTCGTATTCCGATTATTGGAACTACATCAAACAATCTGTGTTGATGGAGTTGAATTGGGAAAACTATTTTTATGGCTTGCTCCTAATATCTTTGGTGGTTTGGGGTTTAGAAGCCTTGTTTCCTTGGCGTAAAAATCAATCTTTGTTTCGTAAAGATTTTTGGTTAGATACCTTTTACATGTTTTTTAATTTCTTTTTATTAAACCTAATTGTTCTAATAGCACTGTCGAATACAGCTGCAGCACTCTTTAATGATATTTTAGGGGTTGTAGGGTTGTCTATGGCTAATTTTAAACTCTTAGAAATTAATACACTGCCCTTTTTTGCAAGAATATTTCTCTTTTTTATAGTCGTAGATTTTGTACAATGGTGGACACACCGACTTTTGCATCGAGTTGAGTTTTTATGGAATTTCCACAAAGTGCATCACTCTGTAAAAGAAATGGGGTTTGCTGCACATTTGCGCTATCATTGGATGGAACCTGTAGTGTATAATTCTCTGAAATACATTCCTCTAGCGATTATTGGTGGTTTTTCTGCGCAAGATGTCGCTTTTGTTCATTTTTTTAACATTGCCATTGGGCACTTAAATCATGCGAATATCAATTGGGATTATGGTTGGCTCAAATACATCTTTAACAACCCTAGAATGCACATCTGGCATCATTCTAAAGCCTTGCCAGAAGAACGTAAATATGGAGTCAACTTCGGCTTAACTTTAAGTATTTGGGATTATTTGTTTAAAACCAATTACATTCCATATTCTGGTAGAGATATTGAATTGGGGTTTACTGGTGATGAAGATTTCCCTAAAGGTTTTGTACAACAAGAATTGTATCCTTTAAACAGAAAAAATTAAAAACAGGGAGTATTCTGCTAACTACCTAATAACCCAAATTAATTGGAACATTAAATGTAACTCCTAAAAATTTAATATAGAAAGTATTGCAATGATAACATCTGTAAAGTTTACTACCGTATAATAATCTTAAATAAATAGGCCTACGATATCTTTTTTGTAATTTTCTTTTGTTTTTACACTTTGGACAACTCATATTGTTCTTATTAATCGCTAACAAACTCAAAAAATTAAAGTTTGTAAGAGATTTTAGCTTTCTACTTTTCTTTACTTTTAAAAAAAGTAAATTTAGTGAACTAAAACAAAAATAATAGCCCATATATAGCTCAAGTTGTGTTATTTATGTATTTTTGGTAAAACAACCTTATATATGGAAGATGAATTTATGCAGCTTATAATTGATATTAGAGATAAATCTAAAATAAATGTAACAAGTGTAAAAAAATTAAAAGTATTAAAAGAAAGTATTAATTCTGTAATTGCTGATGAAATTTCTTATAATACTTTTCGAAGAATCTATGGTTTTTTACCAAAAAGCAATCCTTCTAAAAAAACGCTAAACTTACTCTCTAATTATCTTGGATACAAATCTTATAGTAATTACTTAAACAATAGAGAACGTTACCAAGCTTGGTATTATAAAATGGATTTACTAAAAGTACAAAGAACTAATTTAGATTTATC
>NZ_CBFHJT010000015.1:45137-46757 GCF_965656025.1 Polaribacter sp. | reverse complement strand
TATACAAAGATTCGATTCTTTTTTAGAGAATTTATATCAGTCAAATAATGTTGTTACTATAGCAGATCATATTGGTTTACTTGTTGAGAATAAAAAAGCCTCTATTTTAAAATTATTTTTTAACAAATTAGATGCCTCTAAATTAAAAGATAGTATTAAAAATAAATTTGCAATAATAATTACCTGTAACTTTCATAAACTTAGTGAAGTTGATAAATTACAACTCTATAAGGAGTTAATACCTATAGATAGTTTTAGAAATTGTGTTCCTTTTTATTGTATTGATTATAATTATTTAAATAGCTATTACTTTAAAGTACTACAATTAGTAAAGTCTCTTAATAAAAATAAATCAGAAGTTCTTTTTGTTGATTTAATGGAAGCTTACAAACTATTTTACAGTAATGAGCCTTTAAAAAAGAGCAAAATTAAATTACCCTCTAATTATAAAACATTCTTTCCTGTACTTGTAAGCCGATACTTTGGCTACTTAATATTTTTTGAAAAAAAACTAACAAAAAACTTAAAAACTAAAATTAAGAAAGAGTTAAATGAGTTTGGTACTAAATTATTTTTAATAGAAATTATACCTGCACTTATTTTAAAAGAAGAATTTATATTCTTAGAAGAATTGCTAGATGAATATTATGAAGATATTTTTGAAAATGACACATGGGCTGCAGAAGGGTTTATGAGCAATATGCTAATTGGCCTTGCGAATGTAAATATTAATTCTAAAAGATTAAAAGCAGCTAAAATAAATTTAAATCTAATAAATTTAGATAAAATAGAATTAGGGTATGCCGATTATCTAACTCTTTTTTACAATTTAACTTGGTTAAAAATTTCAGTACTAGAAAATAAAAAAGATGAAATTAATTTTTATTTTGATGAAATCACCAAAACATCAAATGAAATAGGCTTTCATAAATTTGCAGAAATTGCTAAGCAATATAAAAACAAATAAGACTTGAAATATATTATAATATCTGTTTTACTTTTTTCATTTAATAATGTACTATGGAAAAAAAATCTTCAGCACACAAATACTTATTTTCTAATCTCTTTTAGAGCATTTATAAATAGTATAGTGTCAATTTTATTGCTAATTTTTGTTGTTAATTCATGGCCGAGTATAAATGATTTTATAAAAATTACTCTAGGATCTGCATTAGGTGTCATAGGATTATTATGCATGTTAACTGCTATAAAAAAAAACTCATTACAGTGGCTAGGTATTTATAATTTATTGGGTGTATTAATTATCTATTTTCATTTATATTTTTGGGAAGGCCTCAAAGAAACCCCTTCTTATTTAGGGTTAGCCTCTATATGTATAGGTTATATGTATTACTTAATAATTAATTCTAATAAGGCAAAAAAGTTAACGTTAAAAACACATTTATTACTTCTAATAATGGTTTTTTGCTTTTCTTATTCTTCTATTATACATTGGAAAAATTTAACAAGTAATATTAACCCTCTTTTTATTCTTACTAACCAAGAGTTACTTGTTTTTATAGTAAGTTCTCTACTACTCTCATTAAATTTTAAAAAAGAAATTTATTTGGGTAATTACAAAAAAAACTTTCAAAAAGTTTTTATTATGAGTATACTCAT
>NZ_CBFHJT010000015.1:42527-45039 GCF_965656025.1 Polaribacter sp. | reverse complement strand
TATTGTACTTAACGATACTGTAAACGTTCCAACTGATTTTTCATCAATAAAGTTGAGAACAGAATATGGTATTGTGCTCTCTGACTCTATACAACCTTGGACAAATGAAGATAGTTATCGTTTGTATAAAATGTTCTCCAATTTACCATACAATCCGTATGGAGAAGGAAGTACCATAGATTTTAGTACTGGAGAAAATATACGAGGTGTTTTTATGCTTACAGACCTAGAGTTAAGCGATGATATTACTATTAATAACGCAGGAGACATTCCTTATGCCACTGTAAGTCAGAGTGCCTTTACCTATGCAAATCCTCAAATTGTAAAATTAGACGGAATTCGTGGTAAGTTCTACTCTAAGAGACTATACCATGCTGTAGTAAATTTTATTACCGATTTTGCAAATAATGAGGAAGTATTAGATTGGTTAGCAAGGGAAAGTTTTGGTATTAAATTTGTAAAACCAAATGAGTTTTCAGAAGTATTTGCAGAGGAAAATGGTACGTTTATGGGAGATGACAAATCTAACTTTCAAGATTACTATAATACAGAAAAGTTAGAAATATTGAGTATGTTCGAGGAATTACCTGAAGGATTTCATAAACAAGAGGGGTTAAAATATTTAGTTCGTAGAATTGATGGGCAAGAACATCCTGACCCTGTTTATAAACCAGCAGCCGCTATTGCTTGGACAGGTTTAAAAACCATAGAGTTTATGAGCAAAGCGTTTATTGGAGGTAATTTAAGTGACACCAGACGTTTAATCTTACATGAAAAAGCACACTTTCTATGGGAATATACTTTTGATGATACGACCAAAAACGATTGGGCAGAACTTGGTGGATGGTTTGAAGACCCAACTGCTGCAAGTGGCTGGTCTAATTATAATACTACAGAATTTGTTTCGGCTTATGCACATGCAAAAAACCCAAATGAGGATATGGCTGAATCTATTGCTATTTATTTAACTAATCCTGATCGATTGATTCAGGTATCACAAAAGAAATATGAATTTATTAGAGACCGAATTATGCATGGTACACGTTATGTATCTATCATAAGAGAAGATTTAACATTTACAGTTTACAATTTATACCCAGATTATACTTTTCCGGGGAAAATAGTAGCCTTAGATTTAGAAGTTGAAGGTGGCGCTGGTGAAGATAAAAAAGTAACTATGAAAATTAGATTGAATTCTACAGATCCAGCTATTGATGGTGCTACAAAGGCAACTGCTCGTTTCGCATCATCTATCGGTACTATTTTTGATATCGGTTTCTCTCCAGTAAATGGCAGTATCGATTCTGTTTTAGTGGGTTCCGCATCTGTAAGTAAGTTTGTTAAATCTGGTTATTGGAACTTGGTGAGTTTAAGAACTGAGGATCAGTCAGGTAATGCTAGATATGAAAATACCTCTACAGTAGGAGCTAAATTATTTATCTCAAACCCTTTAGAAGACATTACACCACCTAAGTTTCTAGATTTTGCAATGACACGTATCGATAGTACATTTAATGAAAATGGAAATATTGACGCCAATGGAAAGCCTGGACAAGCTATAAAGTTGACTTCTAGATGGGAAGAAAATCTTGAGTTAAGTGGTAATGGAGCTGTAGTAAGAATTGATTTCCCTAACTCTGATCAAGCTGAAACCTATTTTAAAGAAGCAGGTGCTTATGTTATTAATACTAATAATAGTGTTAAGGAACTTGAAGGGTTCTTTTTTATGGAAGACTATTATCCATCTGGGTATTATACTGTAACTTCTATGTACACAGGAGATGAAGCAGGTAATAGTAGTTGGGTCAATTTTTCAAATAATCCAGATAATGCTGGTTTTGTAGACAATATCAATAGTTTCGCTGCCTTAAAAGATTCGGTTTATATAGAAACTAAATACCCTGACATCGTAAAACCAGAAATAGACTTAAATAATATTACTGTTGTAGCTGAACCCACGAATCCACAGGCGCCTAATGGTGAAACAAGAGTAGATATTAATTTTAATGCTAGAGACTTATCTGATTTTCCTGGACATGAATCTGGTGTATATAAAGTGGAATTAACTCTTAGAGATCCTCAAGGCAAGAAATTTAGTTATCAAACAGGAAATTCAACTATGAATCATCCTGAATTAGATTTAGAAGATACTGCACCTGTGTTAGACTCTATATGGCGTAATTATAGTTTTAATTTAGTACTTCCCCAAGGTTCTGCTGCTGGTGTCTGGGGTATATCCGACATTGTAGTTATTGATAAAGTTGGAAATACAAAAAGCTATAACTTCGAAGAGTATGTTCGTTTTGATATTATAGAATCTGACATCGAATTGGAAGAGCCTTTAGAAATTGAGATAACAGACAAAGTAATTAACGCAGGCAATGTAGATGCTATAAAAGCAAAAATATCTTGTAAACCTTGTGCTGGGCTAAATTATGTAGCTACCATTTATTCTAGATTTGGCGGTGGTACAATTGTTAGAACCGAAGGTACATTAAGTTCAGACGAAGTA
>NZ_CBFHJT010000015.1:31898-42436 GCF_965656025.1 Polaribacter sp. | reverse complement strand
ACGTAGTAATTGTAGAAGATTTAAATACTACAGGTATATTAGATGGTGAAGTAAACCTAACCGTACAACTTACAGATTCTGAAGATCGATTAGTCGCCACAAAAACAACCGCATATACCAAAGATGTTGTGTACCCTAGTGCATATTATACAAGAAGTAACCTACAAAATGATGGTACAAGCTCTTTAGACGATTTTGTGGTAGATGTTGTCATCGAAACACAAGACGTAGGGGGCGCATATAATCTAGATATAAATACAGATGGTACTTCTTCAAAAAGCACTAATACAACTTCATTAAATTTTAAGGGCGATCTTCTTTCAGAAGAAACAAACTTAAATAATTTAGATATTTCTACACTTGTAACTGGGGTTTATCAATTCGATTTAACCATCACAGACCCTAATGGAAATATAGGCGAACCTGAAACACTCTATTATTTAATTGAAAATGAAACTATTTCATTATTAGGAGCTACAAATACCTTGAGTACATTAAACAATACGTTAGCTCAATTAACCATGTACCCTAACCCAGTTAATCACCTTTATCATATAGAAACTACAGAAGAACTGCTTCTAGAAATTTTTGATATTCATGGGAAATTATTAATTAAAAAGAAATTAGCTTCTGGCAAAAATAGTGTGAATACAAATACGCTAGCTGCAGGTTACTACTTCTTTAAAATTACCAATAGTAAAGAGCAAGTGATTAAAAAGATACTGAAAAAGTAATTGATAATTTTAAAATAAAAAGCCCTTAACTTTTGTTGGGGGTTTTTTATAAAACTACTTATTCCTCCCCTTTTCATTGGGGTACAACTCTGGCAATGCATCACTTTGATAGAAAGCTTTGGTATCGATATTCATACCGGTTACTTTTCCTTTAAATGCGGCTCCTGTATCTACATTCCAAACATTTATGGCATTCATAGGTTCTGATTCGCCATAATTGGTTGTAGGCGTATGCCCAATGTATATTTCTTTGTAATGTTTCAATCGTTTCGGATATAAGGCATGGTCTAAATCTATTTTTTTATCCATTGCCAAAGCCATTTCCCACAAGGTTCTGTCCGTGCAAAATTTATGGGTATAGGTTTCTTTTGCTACACCGTGCATTGAGGTAAAACCCGCATGTAAAAACAGTCTATTTTCATCATCTAAATAATACATTTTTAAATTATTAAAGAAGTTTAGATGCTGCTTTTTTTCTTCGTCAGAAAAACCCGCATAGCTTTCTATAGTTTCTTTACCACCATGTAGGTACCAAGACGCATTGACATCATCGCTATCTTTTAACCAATTCTCACACCAAACATCGTGGTTTCCTTTGATAAAAATACAGTTTATTTTTTCTGATAAGTTGATTAAAAACTCGATTACTTGCGCAGATTCGCTCCAACCATCTACATAATCGCCCATAAAAATGAGCTGGTCTTCTTCTTGTATTTCTAATTGATTTAATACTTGTAATAAAGCTTGTAAGCCTCCATGGATATCGCCAATTGCAAAAGTTCTCATACTAATTTGTTTTTGGCGAATTTAAAAGTTTTCTTTTCTTTAGAAAGTATTTTACATTAAATTAAGTTTAAAAATATTGTCCAATACCAAAAACGAAACCACCATTAGAATTATTTTTGGTGTTTAAAATGCTAAAACCATAATCGATTCTAAAAGTTGCGTTGTATATTTTTTTACTGATAAAACGCAGCCCAATACCAGCATACATTCTTAAATTTTTGCTGTTTACAAAATCGTTTAATTCGCCTCCAGGATTTCGCCAAGAACCAAAATCTGTAAATACATTGGTTTGTATGGCAAAGGCATTCTTATCGTAAACAGTGTGTCTGTATTCTGTGTTCCAAACAAAACTACCAGTACCTCGATCTACCAAAATGCCTACACCTCTTAAATTTACATTATTATCTAGTGCAAATGGTGCAAATGGCGTTTCTTGATTAGAAGATAAGCCAAAACGCAATCGGTTTGCCCAATTGCCTTTGGCTCCTACTCTTTTGTAGTAGAAAAAATCATTCCAAGCAATCAAAAAATGGTTTTGAAAATCGTTTTCTGTCACTACATATTGCAGATATAATTGGTTTTTTACACCACTGATGTATTGGTAAAAATAGTTTAAGTTATTATAGGCGTACACAGCTTTTAGTAACATTTTATTTAAATCTAAAAACTGAGGTACGTTGGCAGCAGTTTCTCCTGATAGGTATTTGTATTTTTCTGAAAAAATATTAACGCCAAAATTAAAGGTATTGTTTAGGTTTATTTGATAGAGCCCTAAAACCTCAAAAGAAACATTGTTATACAAATAATTGGCAGTTTTATCTCCAAAATAAAGAGGTTCTTCGCTTTTCCAGTTTTGATGATTTACAGCCAAACCCCAATGTTTAGAAAACAGGTTGGGCGCACTAAAATTGATGCCATAAGAATTGAATGCATTTCTTTGATAGAAACCCCCAAATGTGATGTTTTTGCCCAAAAAATTATAGTCGTACAAACCTATTTTATAGGCAAACTGTTTGTTGGTTGTAGTCCAAAAATTGACTTCTGGTAGTATGGTGAAGTTTTCTTGAATTCCAAATTTTACTTTGTAGCTATTTTTGTCTATTTTCTGAACTGTAAAATAGGCGTGCCTAACTGCTGGCAATCTTTTTAAAAATAAAACATCTTGCTGTAGGGATGTAGAGTCTAATGCAGCGCCTTTTTTAGTGCTGATAACTTTGCATAAATAACTTGTTTTAATTTTTTTATTACCTTCTAAAATTACTTCGATAACCCTGTTTTCTTGCCCCAAAAAAATTGTAGAAAAAAAACAGATACATACAAAGAAGTAGTATTTATTTTGAAGCATTATTGTGCTATAAAGGTATTTTGTATAATTAAATTCGCCCAGTGATTTGCATCTAAACCAAAAACAGAAAATTGATACTCGTCATCTAAAATTAAATCTGGTGGTGTAGTTGTGTGTATTTTGTTAGGTTCTATGTTAGATTCGTTGTAATATTGAAATGTTTTTTCTTTGGTAAACGTACCAGACAAAAATATATCACCCTCTTTGGTAAGGGTGTTTAAATATAAATTGGTATCTAAATAGGTTCCTTCTGCCCAAGTAAAAACTGGCTTTAATGTTTCTGGATAGGTAATATCAACTACTGTGCTCCATTCTGTAGGTTTGGTATTGTTTTGTGTTTTTATAGGTGCTGAAATGTACAATACATTGTCTACAATGTAAGTGACCAAGCACCAAACTTCGTCTGAAGATTCTTTGGTAAACCTCCTAAATTTATCGCCTAAATCTGCTTTGCTAGACAAATTAACTCTGCTATAATTTTTGTAATCTGTTGGATCTACATTGGTGTTTTTGGTTTCGTAATACCTAAAATCGAAGGAATTTTCTATGGGTAGATAATAGATATAATTTGTGGTTGCATTGCCATTTGCAGTCGCCCCAAAAGCAAAAGCTTCTGCAATTGTTTTTTCTGAATTTGCCGCAACAAATTCCTCTAAATTTCTAGGGATAAATTGCTTTTCGATAATTAAATTTACCCAATTATCATCACTTATACCCATCAAAGTAAAGTTATAGATTTCATCTTCTATCAATGCTTCTGGTTTTGTGGTGTTGATGTTTAAGGTTACATTAGAAGTATCGTAAAATTGAAAGAATTTTTCTTCTGTATACGTACCAGAAATAAAATTATTTTCTTCGTCTGAAATCACTTGGAAATAAATTGCATTTTCTTTTATGTTACCGTCTGACCAAGTAAAATTAGGTGCTGTTATGGTTTTATAATTAATAGCGACCTCGTTAGAATACTCTGTAGATTTTGAGATGTTTTTAATATTTATGGGGTCAGATAAGTGTAAAACACCTTCTTTTACAAAGGTGACCAAACACCAACTTTCGATACTACTAGAACGTGCAAAACGTGCTAATTTACCTCCAAAAACAGCTGCTGAAGCTAAACTTTGCCTTCTGTAGTTTGCAAAATTATCTTTATCTAAAGTAGGGTCTGTAAGTTCATAATATCGTATATCTGTAGCACCAACTTCTGGATAATAAAAAATATACGTAAGGTTAATATTACCTGCTGCATTTGCTGCATAAGCAAGCACGCTTTGGGTTTTAAAATTTGGATTTTCCTCTATATATTCTTGTAAACTTCTTGCTACTTGTACATCATTATCTTGTGAACAGGCAGTGATTAAAATTGCGAAAACAATTGTAAAAAAAAGTTGTTTTATCATGTATATATTAAATTTTAAAAGTCATTATTGGCAATGCTGCATGATTCGATAAATCTTCTGAAATACTACCTGAAAAAATATGAGACAAGCCTTTTCTACCATGCGTTGCTGTAGCAATTAAATCTGCCCCAACAGCATTCGAAAAATTTAAAATTCCTTTTTCTATAGATCTCGCACACACAAAATTTACGTTTATCAAACGATCTATATTGCCTTCTGCTTTGTTTAAAAACTCATGTGCCAAAGCATCCATTTCTGGAGAAGTTTTAAAATTTTCATTAGGTAAATTTACATACAAAATATGTTTTTTAGCGTTAAAAACATCTAATGTTTTCAGCATATTTTTAAAAGCAGGAATCGATTCTTCAGAAAAATCTGTGGCATAAACAATATCTTTAAAATCGATGTCTTTTAATTCGTTTTTAATCACTAAAACTGGTACTTCCGAAAAACGGATTACTTTTTCGGTATTAGAACCCATAAAAAATTCTTTTAGGCCACTAACTCCATGAGAACCCATAATGACCAAATCTGCATTTACTTTTTTGGCAACTTGGTTTATTTCACTAAATATTTTGTAGTGTTTAATTAATGGAACTACATCAACATCTTCTAAAAAATCTTTCTGTAAAAACTCTGTGATTCTTTTTTCTGCCAGTTTTAAGAAAAACACTGCTTTTTCTTGCTGATAACCTGGACTTTCTGCTAAATTAACTTCTTGTATATCTAGCATATGTAAAGCGATTATGGTAGCATTTGATTTTTTTGCAAGTAATGCAGCTGTTTTTAAGGCATTTTCTGAATGTTTTGAGAAGTCTACAGGTACAATAATTTTTTTCATGTTTTTATTTTTGATATCTACTCAAAATTAGCAACTTTTAAGTTCTTAAAATAAGACATTTATCATATTTATTGTTGGTACAACTTTGACAAAAGTTTTTCTGCAGGTTTATTTTGCGGCGTAAACCTATTGTTATTTTCACCCCCAACGCGGTCGTGAGCATGAAACCATTTCCAAACAAAACCACCCGCAAACCAATCTTCTTTCCAAAATTGATTGTGTATGGCCTGCAAACCATTCACCTGAGCCTCTAGGTTGATAGCACCTCTTACTCTATTGGCTTCCCAGGGTTTTTTACCATTAAAATCGATACTTCGGTAACCAAATTCAGTAAATAAAACAGGTTTATGAAATTGTTTTTGAACTTTTATAATTTCTTTTTTATGCGGTAGCCAACCTTGTTCGAAATCTTGTACAGTAGGTGTTTTATTGTCCGATAAAGGAAAATAAGCATCGATACCAATATAATCTAACTCGCCCCAAAAAGAAATTCTTTTATACTCGTCCCAATTTGCAGCATAAGTTAATTTACCTTTGTAAATAGCTCTAATATCTTTGATTAGACGTTGCCAAAATTGCGGTCTATTTTTTACGAATTCGCCCAATTCTGTGCCAATACACAAAATTTCTGCATTTAATTCCTCAGCAGCTTTTGCATAAGTTAATATATAGTCTTTGTACGAATTTTCTAAAAGTATCCAATTTTCTTCTGTTGCCGGCTTTAAATCTCCTGTAAAACCACCTCTTCTTAACCACATATGTGGTTTTACCATCACTTTTACAGCTACATTTTTAAATTCTTTGGCGTATTGCAACAGGCCGTTTTTGGTTTCTCCAAACCATTCTCTATTCGTATTAAACTCCACTTTAGGGTTTTCTACATTTCTTATAAAGCTATAAGGCATTAAAGCAACAAAATTGCTTTGTGCATTTAAAACCGGATTTATATGTTTTTTGCTTATAGAATCTCTAGAAGCCACAAAACTAACTCCGTTAATTTTTTTTGTTTGACCGTTACAAGAAAAACAAAAGGAAGTTACTACTATTAAAAGGACGTTTTTTATTTTCATAATCTCCCTAAAAATACTGTTTTTTACTAAAACAGCGCTCTTAAACCAATGTTAAAACTTTGCCCTAAACCGGTTGCTGTACCTCTTACAAATTTGCTATATAAAATTTCTAGATTTAAAACTTCTGTTAATTGGTATTTACCACCAAAACCTAAGGTTGTAAAATCTTGTGTAAAAGCCTTAGTATTTAAACCTAAACGCTGAAAATGTTGTACAAAACCTAAAATGGTAGATTTTTTAGAAGGAAAATAACTCATAAAAACACCAGGTGCTAGCACAAAAGTATCGTTTGCAAAACTATCTTCCTCACCAAAGTTGTATTCTGTATTTAACTCTGTAAACAATTGCCATTTACCACTAGGCAAGGTATAATCATAGAAAAATCTATTTTGAAACATGTACGCAGTTTGGTCTAAAAACACGCCATTA
Source organism: Polaribacter sp. (assembly GCF_965656025.1). Lineage (GTDB taxonomy): Bacteria > Bacteroidota > Bacteroidia > Flavobacteriales > Flavobacteriaceae > Polaribacter. The sequence goes on along the minus strand of NZ_CBFHJT010000015.1, from coordinate 35,834 downwards.
TTATCAGTTTCTTCACTTATTAAAGGAATATGAACTGCACTTTGTATAGAAAAATTACCAACACCATCTATGGGTTGCCATTTTAAAGCTGGTGCCAATGAAGATAAGCCATTTCTAGATTGGTTATCATTATTAAAACCAAATACAGAGGTAGCACTTTTACCACCAATTGCATTGGATCTAAACTCTAATAAAAGACCAACATTTAATCGATTATTATCTGAAACTCCTGTAAAAACATCTATAGTAGCTGTAAAAAATGTTGCTCTCGGTATCGTTCTTTTGGCACCATTTGTACCAAACAAATCTTGGGTTTCTGTATATAAATTGTTAAAAAACTTGATATCCCATTGCCCTTTATTTAATAATTTAGAAGGTGTGTAGGTTTGGATATTGCTTTTATAATTATCTTGTGCATAGGACTGAAAACTTAACAGCAATAATGTAATAAAGATTAATTTAAAATAATTGATTTTCATTTGGTTGATTTTTTTGAGTATTGATGAAATTTTCATTTCAGTCTTATCAATACAAATGAACTTACAAAAGTTATCTATAAATTTTATTTATAATGATTCTAAATTTAAATAAAATTGAATTTCAATTTTAAGTTCTTAACTTTCGTTTCGACATAAAAGCAACAAGCAATCAAAATATGGAACATATTGTTATTATTGGTAATGGCATTTCTGGTGTTACAGCTGCTAGACATATCAGAAAAAATTCTGATAAAAAAATTACCATTGTTTCTGGAGAAACAAAATACTTTTTTTCTAGAACAGCGCTCATGTACATTTATATGGGACACATGAAGTTTGAGCACACACAACCCTACGAAAATTGGTTTTGGGATAAAAACAACATAGCCCTAAAAAAAGGATATGTAAATTCTGTAAATACTTCAGAAAAAATAGTAAAATTCACCAATGGCGAAACACTAACCTATGATAAATTGATCATTGCAACAGGCTCAAAACCTAATAAATTTGGTTGGCCTGGTCAAGATTTAGAGGGGGTTTTAGGCATGTATCACAAACAAGATTTAGAGTTATTAGAAAAATATGCACCAGAGAATACAACTTGTAAAAGAGCTGTAATTGTGGGTGGTGGATTAATTGGTATTGAGTTGGCAGAAATGTTACGAAGTAGAGATATTCCTGTTACATTTTTGGTACGTGAAGATAGTTTTTGGAATGGTGTTTTACCTGCCCAAGAGTCTGAAATGATTAATAAACACATTAAAGAACATCACATTGATTTACGATTGAGCACCAATCTCAAAGAGATAAAAGCAGCTGAAAATGGCAAAGTAAAATCGATTATTATAGAAGAAACAGGTGAAGAAATATTTTGTGATGTGGTCGGTTTAACAGCTGGTGTAACCCCCAATATCGATTTTTTGAAAGAAAGTAATATAGAAACCAAGAAAGGTGTTTTAGTCAATCGATTTTTAGAAACCAATGTAAAAGATGTATATGCCATTGGTGATTGTGCAGAACAACAGGAAGCAATTGGGCAACGCAGAAATATAGAAGCTGTTTGGTACACAGGACGTATGATGGGCGAAACGCTAGCACAAACCATTTGTGGCAACAAAACCGCTTATAAACCTGGGCATTGGTTTAATTCTGCTAAATTTTTAGATATCGAATACCAAACCTATGGTTGGGTTTTTAGTGAACGAAATAAAAAAGAAAACGAACACTATTTTCAATGGAAACACCCCAAAGAAGATAAATGTATTACCATTTCTTTTGATAAAAACACCCATCAATTTTTAGGAATAAATACTTTTGGTATAAGAATGCGTCACGAAATTTTTGACCAATGGTTAACCGAAAAAAGAACTGTAGCACATGTTTTAGAATATTTAGCAGATGCTAATTTTGACCCAGAGTTTTACAAACTGCACGAACCAGCAATAGTTGCAAAATTTAACAAAGAAAATAACCAAAACATCCAACCCAAAAAGAAAAGTTGGAAAAGAATTTTTAGCAAAGCATAAACTATGAAAGCAATAAAATATACTGGTTTTGTTATTTTTATAATAGCCTTAACCATTTTTACAGGAACATTATTTACAGGCTCTTTTAGTTTATCTCAGTCTGAATTAGATGCTTTTTTACAAGAAAAGAACTACAAGAGTACAGTGATAGAAGGCGCTTTAAAAGAAGCTGTTGTTACAGAAAAAAAATTAAATATTTTTCAGTTTTCTTCTCGAGTAAGAAAAGCCTACGAAAGTTCTAACAATTATTATGATGCCCTAATTGCTAAATATGATGCCGCAAAAAATTGGGATAAGAAAGGCGAACAATATCAGTATAAAATATATGGAAAACCCCATACATTAAGTTATGAAATTGCCAAAAAAGCAGGTAGCGGTTTTGTAAAAGAAAACGCAGGTCTCATGTGGTTTTTAACCTTTGGGTTAGGTATTCTTGGGGCTTTACTTTTTATTTTACCCAATTTAATTTTATTAGGTAAACCTGGTATTAAAAACGACCATATTTATCATAATTCTGCAACCAATAGAGGTTTTATTGCATGGTTGGTACTTATCTATTTAGTAGCCTTTTACTTATTGCTTTATTTTATGCCAGATTACGTAGTAAATTGGACCTATATTTTAGACCCAATCAGTAACTTTTTAAATGGCGGTGATGCTTCTCAGTGGTTTGTGTACGGATTTTTATACTGTACAATCATGCTTACCATGGGTGTTCGAATGTACATTAAATATCGTCATAATAAATATCAAGTTATTAGAACAACCTCTGTTTTATTTTTCCAAATTGTATTTGCTTTTTTAATTCCAGAAATTATGACCAGCCTAAACATGCCTGGGTATGATTTTAAAAATGCATTTCCTTTAGATTATGATTTCTTTTTTGAATGGAACTTAGACACATTAACTTCTAGTGGAAAAATTGGACTTTTTATTTTAGTTTGGGGTATTGTATTAACGTTGATTATTGTGCCGGTTATGGTCTATTTTTTCGGAAAAAGATGGTACTGTTCTTGGGTTTGTGGTTGTGGTGGCTTAGCAGAAACGTTAGGAGATCCTTACAGACAACATTCTGATAAAAGTTTAAAGGCATGGAAATTAGAACGCTGGTTAATACATTCGGTGTTGGTGTTTTCTTTGTTGATGACCTTGGTTACTTTATATTGCTATTTTTCTGGAGCACAATCTTTTTTAGGCATCAATTCGCAATGGATTAAAGATACCTACAGCTTTTTAATTGGTGCTTGGTTTGCTGGTGTAATTGGTACAGGATTTTATCCCATTTTTGGAAACCGTGTTTGGTGTAGATTTGGTTGTCCTTTAGCTGCCTATTTAGGTTTGGTGCAACGTTTTAAATCGCGTTTTAGAATTACCACCAATGGTGGTCAGTGTATTTCTTGCGGAAATTGCTCTACCTATTGTGAACAAGGAATCGATGTAAGAGCTTACGCTCAGAAAGGAGAAAATATTATACGTTCGAGTTGTGTGGGTTGTGGTATTTGTTCTGCAGTTTGCCCAAGAGGCGTTTTAAAATTAGAAAATGGACCTGAAGCAGGTAGAATAAACCCAACAGAAGTTTTATTGGGTAATGATGTTGATTTGATGAACTTCGTAAATAAAAAATAGGCCTTACCTAAAGCCTTATAGATCAATTTATGTATCTGAAAGTAGCCATAAAAAAATAAGCCACAGGTTTTAACCTGTGGCCTATCCAATTCAAATTAACCTAACACTCAATATTTTATTTCTTATAAATTTGGTAGTAATACTCTATCAATAACATGTACAATACCATTGGTTGTTTGTACATCTGGTATTGCCATATTTGCAACTTCACCACCATTTCCAACACCAGTTACTGTTAAAGTTCCGTTTGTAAATGCTCCTAACGTTAAATCATCACCACCTAATGGAGTTACTGTACCTGCATT
>NZ_CBFHJT010000015.1:30254-31801 GCF_965656025.1 Polaribacter sp. | reverse complement strand
TTCATAATTGTAAGTTTTATTTAGTTTGTTTATTAAAATGAGTATACAGCGCCTCCGTAAAATCCTGTGGCTTTACCAAGGTTTCTACCAGAAATGTAAGCATTTGTTCCTGCTGTAAATCCTAATTCTTTTGTGATTGGGTAAAAAGCATTTAGACCAATTCTTGTATAGTTTACACGAGTGGCAGGAAAAAATCCTGTAAACCCTTCTCCTAAAATATCTACACCACTATCATCAGAAAGTTGATTGGCTACAAATGCATCTACATAAAATTTAGAAGTTGCATAACCAATTTTTAACTCGCTTATTAGTGCATTAGGTACCTCATTATTTCTAAAACTATATCCTAATTGACCTGTTGTAAAAAAACCTGATTGTAATTTAAAGGTAGCAATACCCATAGCATTGTATGTAGTAGCTCTGTTACCTATTGCAATAATAGATTGTAACCCTTCATCTGCATTGTAATTCCCTAAAGGAGTTTCTATACCAGCAGCTCCAATAAAGTCTAAAGAACTTTTGTCAAAATTTAAGGTATATAACCTATATTTTGCATAGACTTTTAAATCTTGTATTCCTTTTCTTTCGTTCTCAAAACCATTATTATCTAAAACTGCTTCGGAAGCGTTTCCTTCAGATCTGATATAAGGTACATTTAGTACGATGTTAAAATTATCTGAAATACCAATCTCTCCAAAAAAAGATACACTGCTAATACTTACATCGTTAAATATAGGTACACCATCAACTTCATTTGGTACTAAAAAAACTTTACTATAAGATTCTTTAGAATAAGATAATACTACAGATCCTTCTCCTGATTTTTTCATAAAACCATTTACTGGACTCTGTGCAATACACACACTTGATAATAGTAGACATAGACCTACTAACGTTTTCATTTTATTTGTCATAATTGTAGTTTTTAAATGTTAGTGACACTTTATATACGAGATAAAAACAAAGACGGTTTTATTTTTTTTAAAAAAACTATAAATAAAAAAATCTCGTATATAAATAGGAAGCTCTTGAAAGTTATCTATAATTAAAACGACAATTAAAAAACATTAATAATTAAGAGTATCGTGAATTTAAGAAGTTCGTTTAAAAAACAAACCTATTACTATTGACTTTACTGTTTTAATGTGAAGAAAAAAAAACTAAACTATGTTCTTAAAATATGCCTTAACATTCTTTCTTTTTACTTTAATAAATCAAAAAGAATTTATTAAAATTTATGACACAAATGATAATTTGAAATCAGAAGGTTGGTTACAAAATGATGCAAAAACAGACTTTTGGACTTTTTATTATGCGAACGGAGAAATAGAAAAAAAAGGTCATTTTAATAATGATAACAAAACAGGTTATTGGTACTTTTACACAAAAAATAATACCTTAATTAAAGAAGGGCACTTTATTAATAATAAAGCAACAAACTGGTGGATTTTTTATAAAAACGACACCAAAACAAAAATACAATACAAGAATGGTAAAAAGCATGGATATGCTCTAATTTACCAAAACAACCGTCTAATAAAAACAAC
>NZ_CBFHJT010000015.1:26511-30156 GCF_965656025.1 Polaribacter sp. | reverse complement strand
CACTTTACAAGTCTAATAAAAAAATTGGAGAGTGGACTTCTTATCTAAGTTTTAAGAGAGACAACCCAAATGTAAAATTTTAATGAGTATAAAAATTAAAGTAATTATTCCGGCTTATAATGAGCAAGATTCTATTGCAAACGTTATAAATGATATACCTAAAATTGTAGAAGAAATTATTGTTGTAAACAACAACTCTTCTGACAAAACTGAAGAAAATGCAGCAAAAGCGGGTGCAACTGTTTTAACAGAAGAAAGAAAAGGGTATGGTTATGCTTGTTTAAAAGGGATGGATTATATTGCGAAAAAAGATACCAGACCCGATATTATTGTTTTTTTAGATGGAGACTATTCTGACTACCCAGAACAATTATCAGCATTAGTACAACCGATAATAGAAAATAATATAGATTTTGTAATTGGAGCACGAGTTAAAGAATTAAGAGAAAACGGCTCTATGACACCACAACAAGTTTTTGGGAATTGGTTAGCAACTTTTTTAATGAAATTATTTTTTAACGCAAATTTTACAGATTTGGGTCCTTTTAGGGCTATAAAATACCAAAAGTTGTTAGCTTTAAATATGGAAGATAAAACCTATGGCTGGACGGTAGAAATGCAGTTAAAAGCCTTAAAACAAAAACTAACATATACAGAAATACCGATGAAATATAGAAATAGAATTGGTGTTTCTAAAGTTTCAGGAACTGTAAAAGGTTCTATATTTGCAGGAATTAAAATCTTAAGTTGGATTTTTAAATACAGTTTCAAATAATGGTTTTAGAGTACATTATCATCATCACTTATTCTATTGCTCTACTGCTAATTTTTATGTACGCATTAGCACAATTAAACTTGCTTATAAATTACCTAAAAGCAAGAAAAAAAGTAGAAACATCAGAAAAATTTAATTTATCTAATCCAGAAGAAATCCCTTTTGTAACCATACAATTACCTGTTTTTAATGAGTTGTATGTAATGAAACGTTTGTTAAAAAACATTGCTAAATTAGAATACCCAATAGATAAATTAGAAATACAGGTTTTAGATGATTCTACAGATGAGTCTATAGAAACCACTGCAAAACATATTAAAAAAATACAAGAAAAAGGAATTGACATACAGCACATTCGAAGATCTAATCGGCAAGGTTTTAAAGCAGGTGCTTTAAAAGAAGGTTTAAAAATCGCAAAGGGCGAATTTATTGCCATTTTTGATGCTGATTTTCTACCCAAAAAAGATTGGTTACTACAAACCATACCCTATTTTAAAGATAAAAAAATTGGTGTAGTTCAAACACGTTGGGGCCATATCAACAGAAACTACTCTACCCTAACAAAAATACAAGCTTTTGCATTAGACGCTCATTTTACGTTAGAACAAGTGGGTAGAAATAGCCAAGGACACTTTATCAATTTTAACGGTACAGCAGGTGTTTGGCGTAAAGAATGTATTTACGATGCTGGCAATTGGGAAGGAGATACACTAACGGAAGATTTAGATTTAAGCTACAGAGCTCAATTAAAAAAATGGAAATTTAAATACTTAGAAAATGTAGAAACGCCCGCAGAATTACCGGTAATTATTAGTGCTGCAAGATCACAACAATTTCGATGGAATAAAGGGGGCGCAGAAAATTTTCAAAAAATGATGAAACGTGTTATTAAAAGTAAAAACGTTTCTTTTAAAACTAAAATACACAGTTTATTACACTTACTAAATAGCTCTATGTTTACCTGTATTTTTTTAGTAGCCGTTTTAAGCATACCTATGTTATATATAAAAAATGAATACGAGCATTTAAAAATTTATTTTTATGTGATGAGTTTTTTTGTAATTAGCTCTTTAATCTTTTTTGTTTGCTACTGGTTTATGTACAAAAACACGTATGGTGGTGGTATTAAAAACTTCTTTAAATACATTGGTGCATTTTTTACCTTTTTCTCAATAGCAATGGGCTTTTCCTTACACAATACTATTGCAGTTTTAGAAGGTCATTTTGGTAAAAAAAGTGAATTTGTAAGAACCCCAAAGTTTAATATAAAAACCATAAAAGATGGTTGGAAAAATAACATATATATAAAAAACAAACCCTCTGTTCATGTAATTTTAGAAGGTATTTTAGCGTTGTATTTTGTTTTTGGTATGTACAGTGCATTTGTGGTAGGTACACAAGGTGGAGATTTTGGATTGTTTCCATTTCACTTTATGCTTTTTATAGGTTTTAGTTACGTATTTTTTAAATCGGTTTTTTCTAAAGCATAATGTTTCTTCAAAAAAAAAATAGTCATTTTATAGCCATTATTTTAAGCATACTTGCCTACTTTTTCTTTGCCTATTTTTTAGAACGAACTCAATTTTACAGTTTTTCTTTTCTTTGGATATTTTTATTTGGCTGCTTTTATGCTATCATTAAAAACAAAAACATTTCCTTTAAAAACTTAGTAGGAATTAGTATTTTGTTAAGGTTAGTATTTCTATTTGCAATACCTAATTTATCACAAGATTTTTATCGTTTTATTTGGGATGGTCGGATGATTTTAGAAGGATTCAATCCTTATTTATCCTTACCCGAAACATTTATACAACAAAACTTAACACCTATTGCTGATGCTAATGAGTTGTATGCAGGAATGGGACAGTTAAATGGAAGCCACTACACAAATTATCCACCCTTAAACCAATTGTGTTTTTTAATTGCCGCACTTTTTGCTAGTAAAAGTATTTTTGGTGCTGTTGTTGTTTTAAGAATCCTTATCATTCTAGCCGATGTAGGAATTTTATATTTTGGAGAAAAATTATTAGAAAATTTAAAGCTGCCTATTAAAAACATATTCTGGTATGTTTTAAATCCGTTTATTATTATAGAGATGACAGGCAATCTACATTTTGAATCTGTAATGCTCTTTTTTTTAGTTTGGGCTTTCTATAAATTACAACAAAGAAAATGGGTTTTTGCTGCCCTGTTAATGGCTTGTTCTGTTTCTATAAAATTAATTCCCTTGTTATTTTTACCATTATTTTTTCAATGGTTTACAAAAAGTTTTCATGCGAGTGGAAAACGTAATTCCTTAACTGTTCGCGCGCAGTCGAAAACTAAAAAGCAGTTTCCAAATTTCTCAGGGTTATTAAAATTATTCGGATTTTATATCATTATTATAAGCATAACAATTATTCTATTTATTCCTTTTTACACATCAGAATTAATTACAAATTATACAGATTCTGTAGGTTTATGGTTTCGAAATTTTGAGTTTAATGCTAGTTTTTATTACTTATTTAGAGAAATTGGCTATTTATTTAGAGGCTATAATGAAATTGCAATTATTGGTAAAATAACTCCTATTTTAACCATCTTATTTTTACTTGTACTTACCTCTTTTAGAAAAAACAATTCTTTTAAACAACTAATAACAGCCTTATTGTTTGGTTTGTGTTTTTATTATTTTACAGCCACAACTGTGCATCCTTGGTATTTAGCAACACCCTTAATTTTATGTGTTTTCACAAAATACAAGTTCCCTATTGTTTGGACATTTGTAATATTTTTAAGCTATCAAGCATATGCAAATCAACCTTGGCAAGAAAATTTATTTTTTGTTTTTGCTGAGTATTTAATTTTATTTTCTTTTTTAATTTTCGAAA
>NZ_CBFHJT010000015.1:21655-26413 GCF_965656025.1 Polaribacter sp. | reverse complement strand
TTTTATCAATCTTACAATTTAAAGAAATCGTAAATAATCATAGTTAATTATCATTTGTTAGCACTTTTTTGTATTTTAGTCCTTATTTTTTAAATATATGAAAAGACTTACCATAAAAGACATTGCTAAAGAATTTAAAGTGTCTATCTCTACAGTTTCAAAAGCTTTGAATGATAGCTATGAGATAAGTGTAAGCACCAAAGAGAAAATTCAGAAATTTGCTAAAGAGAATAATTACAAACCAAATTTTAATGCACTTAGCTTAAAAAACAGGCAAACAAAAACCATTGGTATCATAATACCAAACATGCTAAATTACTTTTTTGCGCAAGTTTTTAATGGGATAGAAAAAGTTGCCAACGAAAAAGGCTACAAAATAATTTCTTGTATTTCTAACGAGTCTCACACCAAAGAAGTAGAAACTATGGAAATGCTTTCTAACGGAAGTATCGATGGCTTTATACTTTCTATGGCAGAAGAAACTGTTTTAAAAAACGACTTTAAACACTTTGATGAAATATTACAAAACGGCACCCCGATTGTAATGTTTGATAGAGTTGCAGAATCTATAAGTTGTGATAAAGTAATAACAGACGATTTTAAAGGCGCTTCTAAAACTGTAAAATATTTAGCAAAATCTGGTAGTAAAAACATTGCTTTTGTATCTACCATTAGTAACTTAAAGGTTGGTAAAAAAAGACATCAAGGGTATTTAAAAGGTTTAGAAAAAGCTGGTTTACCGATAAACAACAACCTAATTATTAACATCTTAGAAGAAGACTATAAAAAATACGAAAGTATTTTAACTCCAATTTTTAATAATAACGAAATAGATGCTGTCATAGCTACAGACGAATCTTCTGCAATTGCTGCCATGAAAGTTGCCCAGAAAAAAGGCCATAAAGTGCCCGAAAATTTTGCTGTAGTTTCTTTTTCTAATGGTATTTTAGCAAGACATTCTAGTCCTAAATTAACAACGGTTAGCCAACATGGAGAACAAATGGGAGAAACTGCTGCAGAGTTATTAATTAATAGATTAGAAAATAAATCTGAAGAAAAACCAGAACACAAAACCATTATTATTAAAACCGATTTGGTAGAACGCAACTCTACAAAGATGTCTTAATTTATGAATCTAAAAAAAGTACAGTTAGTGGTTTCTGATATGGATGGAACACTACTAAATTCTAAAGGCGAAGTTAGCAATCATTTTTTTGAACTTTTTAAAAAATTACAACAACAAAACATACATTTTTGTGCTGCTAGTGGTAGACAATACAACAGCATTGTAGATAAATTAGCTGCCATAAAAGATGATATTTATGTGATTGCAGAAAATGGCGGTATTGCTAAGAAAGGGACCAAAACATTACTTTCTAACTTTTTAAAAAGTGATAAAATTGTAAATATTCTTCCTGTTTTAAGAAGTATTAAAGACACAAACATTGTGCTTTGTTCAGAAGAAAATGCTTTTATAGAAAGTAAAGACACTAAATTTATCAACCTTTTTCAAGAGTATTATCATAGCTATACCATTGTAGATGATTTGATGGAAGTTGCAAAAAATAAACCTATTTTAAAAATTGCCATTTATCATTTTTCATCTTCAGAAGGTTACATTTATCCTAAAATTAAACACTTAAAAAACGATTATTTGATTAAAGTTTCTGGACAAAATTGGTTAGACATTTCTGATGATAAAGCCAACAAGGGAAATGCTTTAAGAGAGGTTCAAAAATTACTAAATGTTACCAAAGACCAAACCTTAGTTTTTGGCGATTATCATAATGATATAGAGATGTTGCAAGAAGCAGATTTTTCTTTCGCTATGAAAAATGCGCATAAAGACATTACAGAAATAGCAAATTATAGCACCACCAGCAACAACGATTTTGGGGTAGAAAATATCTTAGAAAAACTCATAGAAGCTAAACACCAAAAGCGGTAACCACTAGTTTTCTTGCCCCTCCAAAATTTCTATGCTCACCCAAATAAATACCTTGCCAAATACCTAAATTTAACTGTCCGTTTGTAATAGGTACTTCCACAGCGTTTCCTAAAAGAGAGGCTTTTAAATGCGCTGGCATATCATCACTACCTTCATAAGTATGAATAAAATAAGGAGCGTTTTCTGCAATCATTTTGTTAAAATGACTTTCAAAATCTTGCCTAACAGTAGGGTCTGCATTTTCGTTAATAGTTAAACTTGCAGAAGTATGTTTTATAAATACCTTTAAAAATCCCTTTTGTATTTTTTTATACGCAGGAAATTCATTTTTAATAATTTCTGTTATCAAATGAAAACCTCTAGAATAAGGTTGTAATTGTATTTCTTTTTGTTCGAAAATCATTTTATTTTTTTATGCTAGTATCAAACCTCAACAGAAACCACTAAACCTTCATTACTTCTAATATTAAAAACAGTCTCATCATCAAAAATTAAATACTGCCCTTTAATACCTGCCAATTTACCAGTATATGTTGGTGTTTTTTCTAAATTTAAACTTTTTGGTTTTTCAGGATATTTAGATACCGGAAAATTTAAATTGGTCTCAGCATTATTTTCTATAAAATACGGCATTGCCTCTTCAGGAATGTACTGTTTCAGTTTATCTCTCCACTCCACCAGGTTTTCATCTTCAATATCATTCTTCAACATTTTACGCCAATTGGTTTTGTCTGCCACATGTTCTTTTAATGCAACTTCTGTAATACCCGCCAAATATCTGTTGGGCACTTCTACAATTTCTATGGCTTCATGCGCACCTTGGTCTATCCATCTTGTAGGCACTTGTGTTTTTCTTGTAACACCAACTTTTACATTGCTAGAATTTGCTAAATACACAATATGTGGTTGTAATTGCACCGATTTTTCATAGGCCAAATCTCTATCTTCTTGGTCTAAATGTGCTGTACTTAATTCGGGTCTCATAATCCAATCTCCAGCAGAAGGAATATCAAAAAAGCAAGATTTACAAAAACCCTGTCTGTATATTTTTTTTTCTAAATGACAGTTCAAACACTCATAACCCACAAATTTTATGCTAATATCTTTATCTATTAACTGATTCATGTTTAAAAAATCGGTTTTCATGTCTAAATAATACTGAATTTCAGTATTATTTTCTGTCATCATTTTTTTTAAAACTCCTTGGTAAATCATCTCACAAATTTTAGTATTTTTAAATTTCGGTTTTAGACGCTAAATAACTCTAAATCGAAACTAAACAAACTTACGAATTTCTATGGCTTTTCAGATTATCAATTCTATAATTTCTTGGTTTTTAAAGAAACGGAAACATCAGATTGAATTGTTTTTAAAATATCCTGAAGATGTACAAAACGAATTGCTTTTAAAACTATTAAACACTGCAAAAAACACCAAACTTGGTAAGGAAAAAGGGTTTGCATCTATAAAAAATTATAAAGATTTTACCACAAAAGTACCCATACAAAAATATGAAACCTTTGAGCCTTTGATAGAACGTTCTAGAAAAGGAGAACAGAATATTTTTTGGCCATCAGACATTAAATGGTTTGCAAAATCGAGTGGTACCACCAATGCCAAAAGTAAATTTATACCTGTTTCTGATGATGCCTTAGAGTATTGCCACATGAAAGCGGGTAAAGATATGTTGTGTTGGTACATTAACAACAATCCGAAAACACAATTATTTACAGGTAAAGGTTTACGTTTGGGAGGAAGCTCTGAGGTTTACCAAGACAATGGTTCTTACTTTGGAGATTTGTCTGCAATAATTATAGAAAACATGCCTTTTTGGGCAGATTTTAGCTCTGCACCAAGTCAAGAAGTTGCGTTAATGAGCAATTGGGAAACCAAAATGGATGCTATTATTGATGAAACCATCAACGAAAATATTACCAGTTTAGCGGGTGTACCCAGTTGGATGTTGGTTTTATTAAATCGAGTTTTAGAAAGAACTGGAAAAGATAATATTTTAGAGGTTTGGCCTAACTTAGAAGTCTATTTTCATGGAGGCGTAAATTTTAATCCTTACAGAGAGCAGTATAAAAAAATGATTCCTAAAAAGGAATTTAAATATTACGAAATTTACAATGCCTCCGAAGGTTTTTTTGCCATACAAGATAGAAATTACTCTAAGGAATTATTACTAATGTTAGACTATGGTATTTTTTACGAGTTTATACCTATGAGCAATTATAACGGAGAAAACTCTGAAACCATCCCTCTTTCTGAAGTAAAAAAAGACATAGATTATGCCTTAATAATTACCACCAATGGTGGTTTGTGGCGCTATTTAATTGGCGATACCATTCGATTTACTTCTTTAGAACCTTATAGAATTAAAATTACAGGGCGCACCAAACATTATATTAATGTTTTTGGAGAAGAATTAAACATAGAAAACGTAGAAGATGCCTTAAAATTAGCTTGCGAAAAAACAACGGCAACTATTGCTGATTATACTGTGGGACCAATTTTTATGAAAGGTAAAGAAAAAGGTGGCCACGAGTGGATTATAGAGTTTCGTAAAAATCCAGATTCTTTAGGCTATTTTACAGAGGTTTTAGACAATGCGTTAAAGTCTATAAATTCTGATTATGAAGCAAAACGTTATTTAAATATGACCTTAATGCCCCCAAAAATACACCAAGCAAAAGAAGGTTTATTTTATAGTTGGTTAAAGAAAAAGAACAAATTAGGTGGCCAACACAAAGTACCACGTTTGTCTAATACTAGGGAGTTTTTAGAAGAACTGTTAGATTTGTAATTAA
>NZ_CBFHJT010000015.1:18659-21556 GCF_965656025.1 Polaribacter sp. | reverse complement strand
TCAACTTATTACTTTATACAATTTTCGCAATAAGTTTCTTTTAAATACTTATTTTTTAATAGTTGAAAAGTAACCCCTTTATTTAAGGAGGAATTAAAAAGTCTGCAAAAACGCTCTTTATTCATTTCTACCGCGTTTAACATAATAGTTCTATAGTTTTGAGTAGACACTGCATAATCATCTATCAACGTTAAATTTAGGTAATAGAATAATAAATCTTCATCTATGGTAATGGTTTTTACTTTATCATCTAAAAGGTCAGTAGCTTCATCCATGTTTGCATAATAGGTTAAAAATTGTGCCAAACTTAAATAATCATAATTAGAAAGTTTAAAATTTTCATAAGTATCAATAATAAAATCTACAGATTCGTCTTTAGCATCATACTTTCTAGCACGCATGTTTTTTTCTGCTTTTACAATATGAAAGTTTACCAACATTCTATCGATTAAGTTTTGTGAAATTCCATATTTTTTAAGTTGAAGTATTTCTTTCTTAAAATCGTTTTCATTGATTTTCTCCCAATTATTCCTCCAAATAATAAATTTTACAACTACTAAATTGTATTTTAAATTTTTGTTTTTAGGATCTAATTTTTCAAGCTTTTTCAACTCGTCAAAAGCAATTTTGGCATAACTAATATTTAAAAGATATTTAAAAATGCTATTTTTGTTTAAAACAGTCATATATTTTAACTGCTTTGGTACATTTAGTTTTGTAAGTAAATCTGGCGAACGTTCTGTTTTTAATTTGTCGAAAATAGAATTTTGAACTACCAAGGCCTCTTTTATATCATCTTTTAAGATAAGCGTATTAAAAGTGTTTACTAATTGCTGACTAGACATGTTTTTATACTTATCTTTTTTCTCTAGATCTAAAGTAATTACTGCCTTTCTATGATTTTGTAAGTATTTTTCTAGATCTTTAGAAACAGCACCTACAATTTTTTGTTTAATCCTATTTTTAGGTAATTTTTTTAAACCCTTGTATTTTGTATTTGAAATATCATTTAAAAACTCTACCCAGTTTTCTGAGGTAGAAATTTGGGTTACAATATTGGGTTTCTGAAAAGTTTGTATAGATTTTACAATGCTACTTGCACGCTTTTCTTGCAATTCTAAATTTCTTTGTAAACTGCCTTCTATAGAAGAGTATGCTTTTATATTTATTTTTTTGATATTAAAATCTGTCAATTGTAAACTATCATACAAAGGCTTAATATCTTCTTTAGAGTATTCGGATTTGTTTTTCTCAAAAGGAATCACAAATTTTAGTGTTTTGTATTTAGTAATAAACTTATCTGAAATATTTATTTTTTTGTCCTTGTAGGTTAAAGAATCTAAGTAAACCCCCATATCTAACAAATCCCAAGGATAAGATTCTAAATTATAAATGGTTTGATATCTACAAAGTCTTTTATTATTTAAAAAAAGAATATTAAATTCTAACTCTTCTTTGTTTAGGTTTGCAGGTACTGAACCAACATAGGTTCTAAAACTGTTAGTGCCTCTATATTTTTTAAAACCTCTGAGTAATTTTTGTGCGAAAACGGGTTTTAGAACAGTTCCTTTTATTTGAGATTTTTCTACTACCTTATCACATGCGTATAAAGATTTAGATACAACATCTATAGCAATACCATCTCCAGATTTCTTAAAAACATTAGAGAACCATTTTTTATCATTGGTGCTAAAAAATAGTTTATTGCCTTCTCTAACAATACTAAAACGAACTTCTTTTGGCTTTTGGCGAAAAGCATTGGCAAAATAATTACAATTTTGATCTTGTTCGGTTTTTGTTGTTGGTATTATAAAACCTAATTTTTGTTGAGATTGTGTTTTATTAGCAAATAATAAAACAGCTAATAGAATAAAAAGATAGTTTTTCATAGTTGATTTCTTTGTAGCAATAAAATCAAAAATAGGAAAACTTAAAGAGATGAAAAAAATTAAATTTTTCTTTCTACCACATAATCTATCATGGTAACTAAAGATTTTTTGTAGGTTGTTTCAGGAAAGTCATTTAATATTGCCAAAGCTTTATTTCTGTAATCGTTCATTTTAGCAACTGTATATTCTATACCACCATTTTCTTTTACAAAAGCAATTACTTCTTTCACTCTTTTTTTATTTTTATTGTGCTTTTTTATAGAATTGATTAACCAAGCTTTTTCTTTTTTAGAACAGGTATTTAAAGTATGTATTAAGGGCAATGTCATTTTTTGCTCTTTAATATCAATCCCTGTTGGTTTTCCAATTTTGGCTTCAGAATAATCAAACAAATCGTCTTTTATTTGAAAAGCAATACCAATATACTCGCCAAATTTTCTCATTTGCTGCACACAATCGTTATTGGCTCCTACAGATGCAGCACCAATACCACAACAAGCGGCTATTAAAGTGGCTGTTTTTTTTCTAATGATATCAAAATAAACGGCTTCAGTAATATCTAATTTTCTGGCTTTTTCTATTTGCAACAACTCGCCTTCACTCATTTCTCTAACAGCAATAGAGATTAGTTTTAAAAGGTCAAAATCTTCATTATCTATAGACAACAACAAGCCTTTAGACAGCATAAAATCTCCTACCAAAACGGCAATTTTATTTTTCCAAAGAGCATTTATAGAGAAAAAACCTCTACGTCTATTACTATCATCAACCACATCATCATGTACTAACGTGGCTGTATGTATTAATTCTACAACAGAAGCGCCTCTGTAAGTACGCTCATCAAAACCACCATTAGAAACCATTTTTGCCACTAAAAAAACAAACATAGGGCGCATTTGTTTTCCTTTACGTCTTACAATATAATAGGTAATTCTGTTTAAAAGTGGTACTTTAGAAAGCATCGAATCTTTGAACTTTTCCTCAAAAAGTTCCATTTCTGTAAGGATA
>NZ_CBFHJT010000015.1:16673-18561 GCF_965656025.1 Polaribacter sp. | reverse complement strand
TAAAGATTCGCGTAAATCTTTTAAAGGAAAATTGGTATTAAATGGCATTATGGATGTTCTAACTTCATCGATTGCAGAGTGTAAAGAAACCGCTAAGTTAAATTTTACTTCTTCATCTGCCATTTTTTTAATCATCTTTGGCACACCAGAAGTAGATACTGTTATTCTTTTTGATGACATCCCTAAACCTTCTGGAGAAGTAATCATCTCTATCGATTTTAATACGTTTTTATAATTCATTAGAGGTTCTCCCATCCCCATAAAAACAATATTTGTTAGTTTATGATTATGATACAATCTACTCTGTTTGTCTATAACTACAACTTGATCGTAAATTTCATCAGGATTTAAATTACGCATTCTTTTTAAACGTGCAGTTGCACAAAACTTGCAATCTAAACTGCAACCAACTTGACTAGACACACAAGCTGTTGTTCTTTTTTCTGTAGGAATTAAAACAGATTCTACCACCAAACCATCGTGTAATTTTATTCCGTTTTTTATAGTGCCATCTTTACTTTTTTGCATAGAATCTACCTTAATGTGGTTGATTACAAAATTGGCTTCTAACATTTCTCTAGTCTCTTTAGAAATGTTAGTCATATCTTTAAAAGTGTGTAAAGATTTACTCCAAAGCCATTCATACACTTGATTTCCACGAAAAGCTTTGTCTCCATTTTCTACAAAAAAAGTTCTTAATTGTTCTTTTGTAAGTGCTCTTATGTCTTTCTTCTTCGTCAAGTTTAGTTATTTTGGTCTTATAAAATTATGTTTGCAAAAATACGCATATATTTTTGATGTTTTTAAGGATACTGGATAAGTCTGTAAATCCATAAAAAAAAACTGACAATTATTAAATTGCCAGTTTTATAAATAGTAATGAATTATATTTTTATATGATTAACATCGCATCTCCGTAAGTAGAAAATCTATAACCTTCCTTTACGGCTTCTTTATAAGCTTCCATTAAAAAATCGTAACCAGCAAATGCTGCTGCTTGCATCATTAATGTAGATTTTGGAGCATGGAAATTGGTAATCATAGAATTGGCAATACTAAATTCATAAGGAGGAAAAATAAATTTATTGGTCCAACCCTCAAAAGCATTTAATTGCTGGTTCGAAGAAACTGAAGATTCTACAGTTCTCATTACTGTAGTACCTACAGCACAAACTCTTCTTTTTTCTGCTTTTGCTTTGTTAATTCTTTTTGCTGAACTTTCAGGTATAATAATCTGTTCAGAATCCATTTTATGTTTCGATAAATCTTCTACTTCTACAGAACTAAAAGTACCCAAACCAACATGCAATGTCATTTCTGCAAAATCTACACCTTTAATTTCTAAACGCTTTAATAAGTGTTTAGAAAAGTGTAAACCTGCTGTTGGTGCAGCAACTGCACCTTCATGTTTTGCAAAAATAGTTTGGTAACGTTCTTCATCTGAAGCTTCTACTTCTCTATCAATTTCTTTTGGCAAAGGTGTTTCACCTAATTCTAGTAATTTTGCTCTAAACTCTTCATAAGAACCATCAAATAAAAAACGTAATGTTCTTCCTCTAGACGTTGTATTGTCTATAACTTCTGCTACTAAACTATCATCTTCACCAAAAAATAGTTTATTACCAATTCTTATTTTTCTTGCAGGATCTACTAAAACATCCCACAATCTGTTTTCTGCATTTAATTCTCTTAATAAGAAAACTTCAATTCTTGCACCTGTTTTTTCTTTGTTTCCGTACATTCTTGCAGGAAAAACTTTGGTATTGTTTAACATCATTACATCACCTTCATCAAAGTAATTAATAACATCTTTAAACAATTTGTGCTCTATAGTACCCTCTTTTTTGTTTAGCACCATTAAACGAGACTCATCTCTATGTTCTGCTGG
>NZ_CBFHJT010000015.1:2856-16575 GCF_965656025.1 Polaribacter sp. | reverse complement strand
GGTATTTTGCTAATAATTCTTCTGGTAACTCGAATTCGAAGTTTGATAATTTCATAAATATATTTTATTATAAAAGTTGCAAAGATACGATATCGAAATAGGCGTTGTCAAGTGTTTGCCTGTTTAATTTAAAGTTTATCTATTTTAATACCAATTTGTTGCATATCATCCCAAAATTTTTGGAACGATTTTGTAACCACCTCTGCATTTAAAATTTTAATAGGAACTTTTAGAGCCAAAGGTGCAAAAGCCATAGCCATTCTATGATCATTATAGGTTTTAATAGCAACATTTTCTTCGATTCCTGATGATTTTTCTAAATGTAAACTCTTATCTGTTACAGAAATAATAGCTCCTAATTTTGTTAATTCGGCTTTTAAAGCCTCTAACCTGTCTGTTTCTTTAATTTTTAAGGTGTGTAAACCTGTTAAATTACAAGAGATTCCTTCAGAAAAACATGTAACTGCAATGGTTTGCGCAATGTCTGGCGCATTTTTTAAATCGATTTCTAAAGTTTTTTGTGTGGTTGCAGTTTCTTTTTTTAAAGTGATACAATTATCACCAAAAGAAGTAGTGACTCCAAAATGTTGGTAAATTTCAGCCAAACAAGAATCGCCTTGTAAACTTTCTTTTTTATAAGCGGTTAATTGAATGGAAGAGCCGATTTCTGCAGAGGCAATAATCGAATAAAAATAACTTGCCGAAGACCAATCTGATTCTACAACTACGGTTTGTTTCTCTATAGATGTTTTTGGTAATACTTCAATAATGTTTCCATTAAAAGTTGCTTTAATACCCAATTGATGTAATAAGCTTAAAGTCATATTTATGTAGGGTATAGAAGTAATATCACCCAACAATTCTATGGTTAAACCGTTTTCTAATTTTGAAGCAATCAATAATAAAGAAGAAATATATTGACTACTTACATTTCCATTAATTTGAACTTTATTTTTAGTGATTTTTTTCCCTTTGATTCTTATGGGTGGATACCCAACTTTATCTTCATAAGAAATTTCTGCACCCAAATCTTTTAATGCGTTTACTAATATTTCTATCGGTCTATTTTGCATTCTTTGAGAGCCAGTTAAAACCACTTCTCTATTTTCTTTTACAGCAAAATAGGAAGTTAAAAAACGCATTGCAGTTCCTGCATGACCAATATCTACAACTTCATCTTCTGTTGAAAGTGCATGTTGCATGTGCACAGAATCGTCGGAATCTGATAAGTTCTCAATCAAAATCTCTGGAAATAAGTTTTGCAAAATCAACAATCTATTCGATTCACTTTTAGAACCAGAAATTGTAATTTCTTCCTTTATTTTTTTATCCTTTAAAACATTTAACAATATGTCCATTCTAAAAATTGATTTTAATTCTTACTTTTAAACTTTAATACAACAACTTACCAAGATGAAAAAACTACTTTTTATGGCATTTTGTTTGCTAATTTCTGCAAATGCCAAAGTTAATGCACAAAAAAAATCTACCAAAGTTTCTAACCAATATTTTAGCGAAGTAAAATATAGAAATATTGGCCCTTTTAGAGGAGGCAGAAGTGCTGCTGTTACTGGGGTTTCTGGTAAAGCCAATCTTTTTTATATGGGCGCAACAGGTGGTGGTGTTTGGAAAACTACAGATGCTGGTAACACTTGGCAGAATATTTCTGACGGATTTTTTGGCGGTTCTGTAGGTGCAGTTGCTGTTGCTGAATCAGACAATAACGTACTTTATGTGGGGATGGGAGAAAAAACCGTTCGTGGTAATGTTTCGTCTGGAGACGGTATGTGGAAATCTGAAAACGGAGGAAAAACATGGACTCATATTGGATTAGAAAACGCAAGACATATTCCTAGAGTTCGAATTCACCCAAAAAACCCAGATATTGTTTTTGCTGGAGTTATGGGAGATTTGTACAAACCAACCCAAGAAAGAGGTGTTTATAAAACTATTGACGGCGGAATAACTTGGAAAAAAGTATTATTCTCTAACGAAAATGCAGGAGTTGTAGATTTAATAATCGACCCTAACAACCCGAGAATTTTATACGCCACTACCTGGAACATTAGAAGAACTCCTTACAGTTTATCTTCTGGTGGAGAGGGTTCTGCAATTTGGAAAAGTACAGACGAAGGTGAAACTTGGACAAATATTTCTACAAACAAAGGCTTGCCAAAAGGTGTTTGGGGTATTTCTGGTGTAACAGTTTCTCCTGTAAATTCTGATATTGTGTATGCTTTAATTGAAAATAAAAAAGGAGGCGTTTACAAATCTTTTGACGCTGGTAAAACTTGGCGTTTGATAAACTCTGAACGTAAACTACGTCAAAGAGCTTGGTATTACACACGTTTGTATGCAGATACGCAAGATGAAGATATTTTATATGTGCTAAATGTACGTTATCACAAATCTACAGATGGAGGAAAAACATATAAAACGTACAATGCACCTCATGGAGATCATCATGATTTATGGATTGCGCCAGAAGACAATCAAAGAATGATTATAGGAGATGATGGTGGTGCACAAATTTCTTTTGATGCAGGTGAAAATTGGAGTACATATATGAATCAACCCACTTCTCAATTTTATAGAGTTACCACAGACAACCATTTTCCTTACCGAATATTGGCTGCGCAACAAGACAATTCTACTGTAAGAATTTCGCACAGAACTGCTGGTAGGTTTATTACAGAATCTGACTGGGAATCTACTGCAGGTGGAGAAAGTGCACATATTGCTGTAGATCCTTTAAATGATGATATTGTTTATGGAGGAAGTTATGGTGGTTTATTGACAAGAAAAAATCATAAAACTGGAGAAACCAGAGCGATTAATGTTTGGCCAGACGATCCTATGGGTCATGGAGCAGAAGATTTTAAATATCGTTTTCAATGGAATTTTCCTATTTTCTTTTCTCCTAACAATAAAAAACGATTATATGCTGCCTCTAATCATTTACATGTAACAGAAAACGAAGGTCAATCTTGGCAATTAATTAGTCCAGACTTAACTAGAAATGATCCAAAAACTTTAAAATCTTCTGGAGGACCCATTACACAAGACAATACAGGTGTAGAATATTATGGAACCATTTTCGCAGCAACAGAATCTGCTTTAGAACCAGGTTTAATTTGGACGGGTTCAGATGATGGTTTGGTACACATTTCTAAAGATAATGGCGCAAATTGGACAAATGTAACTCCTAAAAAAATGCCAGAATGGATGATGATTAATTGTATAGAAGTAAATCCTTTTGATAAAGGAAGTGCCTATATTGTAGGTACAAAGTATAAGTCTGGAGATTACAAACCATACATTTACAAAACAGAAAACTACGGAAAATCTTGGAAATTAATTGTGGATGGTATTGAGGAAGAAAGTTTTACAAGAGCTTTAAGAGCAGACCCAAATCGTAAAGGATTGCTATATGCAGGTACAGAAAAAGGGATGTATATTTCTTTTAATGATGGTAAAAATTGGGAGGCTTTTCAACAAAATTTACCAATTGTACCAATAACAGATTTGGCTATTAAAAACGATAATTTAATTGTAGCAACCCAAGGAAGATCTCTTTGGATTATTGATGATTTAACACCAATCCATCAATTAAACAAAAACGTTTTAAAACAAGATGTTGTTTTATACAAACCAAAGGACGCTTACAATATGAGTGGTGGTCGTGGAAGAACCTCTAGAACTGCTGGCACCAATCATCCAGGAGGTGTTGCTGTGAATTATTTTATCAAAGAAAAAGGAGAAAAGGATGTAGTTTCACTTTCATTTTTTGATTCAAATAATCATTTAATAAAAAAATATAGCACAAAACCAGACAAAGAAAAAGAGGAAGAAACGTTAAAAGTTGAAGACGGAAATAATATTTTTTATTGGAACATGATGTATCCTGGAGCTGAGTCTGTAAAAGGGATGATTTTATGGTGGGCATCTTTAAGTGGCCCAATGGCTTTACCCGGTAATTATAAAGTTGAGTTGGCTGTAAATGATACAAAAATGACTCAGAATTTTAATATTCTGAGAAACCCAACTTCTGAAGCGACAGAAAGTGATATGAAAGCTCAGTTTGATTTTATCAATGATATCAACAAAAAAATGACGGAAATACACAAAGCTTTAAAGAATGTGAAAAAAGTAAGAAGTCAGGTTGGTTTGTTAAAAAAATCTATCAAAGACAAAGAAAAACACAAAGCGTTGTTAGAATATGCAGACAATTTGGTAAAAGACATGACTAAAATTGAAGAAACTTTATACCAAACCAAATCTAAAAGTGGGCAAGATCCTTTAAATTTTCCAATACGTTTAAACAACAAATTAGCACATTTAAACTCATTAACTAGAATGGGAAATTATGCACCAACGCAACAAGCAATCGATTTTAAAAATGAAATTACAAAAGAAATAAATGCTGAATTGGTAAAATTAAATGCGCTTTTTACCAATGGTGTAAAACAACTGAACCAAAAAGTAAAAGAGAGTGATATTGATTTGATTCAGCTAGATTAAAAGTTATATTTTTTAGATTATAAAAAAAGTCAGTTTTAAAAATTTAAAACTGACTTTTTTTTTGATTCCTGCGAAGGCAGGAATCTATATTTTTTTTTACATAAAAAGCTAAAAAAACAATTAAAACACTTTTTTTAAATAGTGACTTTTTTAAGTTTTTAAAAACCTCTTTCTGGATTCCTGCCTTCGCAGGAATGACAAACCACTTATTTCATTTTTTTATTGGTAACCCAAATACCATAAAATGTACTAATTACTACTTTTAAACCCCAGAAACTTTTCCATTTTCCGTTAGCAAAATTGGTGGTATTTACTTTTGCAAAATCACCTGCAAAAATATCTCGCCAACTATTCATAAATAAAGAAATTAAGGTTACCAGAATAAAAAAAGGAATGGCAACTTTTGCAAAGTTTTGCCAAAATAAGGGTTGTTTTATTTTCTGTAAAAAAGTCATATTATTTTAATTTTTGGTTGTTTTGATGACGATTGTGATCTCTTTTCGTTTTTAAATTTAACTTTTTCTCAAAAGCATCTTGTAAGTTGATTCCTGTTTGGTTTGCCAAACATAACACTACAAAAACAACATCTGCCAACTCTTCACCTAAATCTTTGTTTTTATCAGATTCTTTTTCGCTTTGTTCTCCATAACGTCTTGCAATAATTCTGGCAACCTCTCCTACTTCTTCTGTTAATTGCGCCATGTTTGTAAGTTCGTTAAAATAACGAACTCCGTGATTTTTAATCCAATCGTCTACCTGTTTTTGTGCGTTTTCTATGTTCATACTTGTAAGTTTTTAAAAATACAAAGTTACAAAGTATAAAAGAGAGTTTGGTAGTATAATTTAGTTTGTCTCTAAACTTATTTTCTTATAACTTCGCTAACTTCGAATATAAGTCATTAAAACGACGTCATATTCGTCTTAAGTTAGCTGTAATTTAAAAAACCGAAGAACACCTATTTAACTTATCGTATTTTGAACAAATTCACGATAGCCATTCTGAATATGTTGAATAACAATTAACTTATCATTATTAAATCCTTTTTCTGAAATAGAAAACATTTTTGGATTGAATTGACGAAAATTTTTATCTGCAAATAGTATTATTTCTGTAATCATTGGAGCTAATGCAATTCCTTTTTCCGTAAGTAAATAAGTGTTTTCTTTCAAATTTTCGGGTAATTTCCTTTTTGTAATCAACTCAAAACATTCCAATAATTTTAACCTTGCAGACAAAATACTTGGTGCAATAGCTTCTTCCGAAGCTGAAATTTCTTTAAATGTTTTCTTGTGTCCAAGCAACATATCTCTAATAATTAGCAATGACCATTTATCGCCAATGATATCAAGGGTAGAAGCAATTGGACAACTCGACCGAAATTTATTTTTCATCTTTTTTACTATTAATTCGATAGTAATTATTATTTTTACTTTCAATTCAATAGTAAAATTACAAAAGTAAAATGAAATACAATAATCAAAAAGTATTAATTACAGGCGGAAGTTCAGGAATTGGGCTTGCACTTGCCAAAAAATTTATGGAAAACGATAATACTGTAATAATTACAGGTCGTAATCTTTCCAAATTAGAAACGGTACAAAAAGAGTTTCCAAGCATTCATATATTTCAAAGTGATGTAACAGATGATGCGGAAGTCAGAATGCTAGCTGATGATATTCAAGAAAAATTTGATGGGGTTGACATCCTTATCAATAATGCAGGCATTATGAATTTGGTAGATGCGGGAAATGAGGATAATGACTTGCAAAAACTAATGCAAGAAATTGAAATTAACTACAATTCGCCTATTAGAGTGTTGCACTACTTTCTTCCGCAACTCAAAAAAAGTAAAAATGCAGTTTTGATAAATACTTCTTCGGGATTGGCTTATGTACCTTTTGCACAAGCACCTGTTTATTCAGGTACTAAATCTGCTTTGCATTTTTGGACAAAAGGAATTCGCCCACAGTTAAAATCACACCAAATAAAGGTAGTTGAACTTTTGCCTCCTGTGGTTGATACCCCAATTTTTGATAATGTTGGTTCAGCAGAAGAGAGCAAATTTAAACCTATGCCACCACAAAAATTAGCCAATCTGTTTTGGAAAGATTTCATTAAAGGAAAGGAAGAAATAACGCCTGGGCTTTCCTCACAACTAAAATTGATGAGCAGATTAGCACCAAAATATATTTTTAAACAATTAAACAAACAACCTATTCCAACAACTAATGGATAACCAACAGTACTCAAAAAAACCGCCAAAAATAATCTATATAATTGTTGCTATAACCTTACTCACTGCTTTAAGAGTACAAACGTTATTTTTCTTTTCTACATTAGAAATGAATGGTGGAAACAATCCTGATGCTTGGCTTGCACCTTGGGTTACAGATTCTATATTAGGACTACTAGTTCCAATAGTTATATATTATTTACTCAAAGGCAAGGGCGCAAAAATATGGGCATTATTAATTATGTATAACGCACTTGGAGCTTTTGATTATGCTACAGGAATAGCCACACAATACATTCATCCAATGTCGATAGAAACGGCTAGTCCCACACTTGTTTATAGTTCTCTATTTTTCACCTTAATTATTCAAAGCATAGCTGTTTTTTTACTTTTTAAGAAATCAGTAATGAATCACTTTTTTAAATATGAATCAGCACATATCCTTAACCACTAAACTTTAATATTATGAAAAAAACACTACCCTATATTTCTATAATAGCCATTTCTGCCTTTCTTGGTAATATGCTTGTTATCGGGTTTGGATTTGGAACGTATTGGCAAACGTTAGAACCAATGGCATTTCAAAAACAATTTACTCTTCAATTTCCCAATCTTTTGCCACCAACTATGGGTATTTTATTACCAGCTTTGATTGCAACAATTGCAATGATTATAAATACCAAAGGTCAAACAAACACACGTAAAAATTGGATTATAGCATTTCTAGGTTTATTTATAGCTTGTACTATCACTACAATATATCATTTACCTACTAATTTTGGATTTATGGATTCAAGATATACCTCAGAAGAAGTAGTAAGCAAACTGAACTTATGGTTGATTCTTCATTGGATACGTACATTTTTTGTATTTATATCTGCTATTTATTCAGTCAAGGCTTTCTCATCAACACAAAAAAATTAAAACAATTATTAAACAAATAAATTATGGACAATTTTACAATTTTCAATATGCAAACTGCTGCAGGTTTGCTAACATTTTATTTTGCGTTTAAATGGTTCGTATTTCCAAAACTCGCCAAACTTTCAATTTATGATGCTCTTGTACCAATGGTACTAATTCACGGACTTCGGTATTTAGGAATGGTATTTATGGTTGACACTCAAGTTTATGATGCATTTCCTGATGATTTGGCATTTACTGTAGGAATTTGGGATTATAGTACTGCTATACTTGCTGTTATTACAGCTTTTGCTTTGAAAAATAAATGGAAATATGCCATAGCCTTAACTTGGGTGTTTAATATTTTTGGATTTACTGACTTAATTGTAGCATTTCCGCAAGTTTTTGAAATCGAATTCTATAATTACGATTTAGGAACTATGTGGTGGGCATTTACTACTATTGGAGTTGTGAATATGATAAGTCATATCTATATTTTCAGTAGACTTATCAGAAACTTGAAAAAGAAATGACAAACATTCGGAAAGAAAAACTACAGCTACAATGTATATAAAAAATAGCGGTTTAGGTTCGTGCCTGAATCGCTATTCTATTAAATTAAGTATATTGCTTATTGAAATGTAAGTGCTTTTTAATCTGCTACTTTTCATAAACCAAACATTAGCGAAACCAAAAAATCACTTCCATTTAATACCACAACCTACACTGGGTTTTTGGTTTTCTAATGGATTTTTGTTGGCTAATAAATTATCTAATGCTTTTCTTATATCCTTTCCTGTAACAGGTTTTTCATTTCCTGGTCTAGCATCATCTAACTGTCCATGATAAACAGATTTTAAATCTGCATCAAATACATAAAAATCTGGTGTACATGCAGCATCATAAGCTTTGGCTACTTCTTGTGTTTCATCATATAAATACGGAAAAGGATAGTGTTCTTTTTTTGCCAACTCTTTCATTAACTCAGGAGCGTCTTGTGGATAATGTTCTACATCATTAGCACTGATGGCTATAAAATTGATGTCCTTTTCTTGATAATCATTTGCTAATTTTACCAATGCTGAATTTACATGAATTACAAAAGGACAATGGTTGCAAATAAACATAATTACAGTTCCTTTTTTACCTTTTGCTTCTTGTAAAGAAACATTCTGATTGTTAACAGTATTGATTAAGGTAAAATCTGGAGCTTTTGTACCTATTTTAAATTCGTTGGATTCGGTTCTTGCCATAACAATGGTTTGTAGTTTTTAGTTATTGGTTTTTAATCTGTCATCTATTTTATGAAGAAGTTTAATTTAACTTTCATAAGAATTTCGTTTTGTAAAAAAATTAATTTTTAGCCAGCGCTTTTGCACAAATATAACCACCTGTCCAAGCATTCTGAAAATTAAAACCGCCTGTAACCGCATCAATATTTAAAACTTCACCCACAAAAAAGAGGTTTTTGTGTTTTTTGCTTTCAAAATTTTTAAAATTGATTTCTTTTAAATCTAAACCACCAGCTGTTACAAATTCGTCTTTAAAAGTGGTTCTACCATTGGCATTATAAATTCCTTTGGTAAGTTCATTGGCTAAATTTTCTAACTGTAAATTACTTAAATCTGCCCAGTTTTGAGTTTTAGAAATGTTAGAAAACACTACAAAACGTTCCCACAAACGTTTCGAAATTTCTGCAAAAGGTGATTTTAAAATCACCGTTTTTCTGGGTTCTTTCTTTTTTAAGTTGAGTAATATATTTAACACTTTATCTATGGGCTTAGACAACCAATTAATGGCTACATTGTATTGGTAATTTTTGTCTGCCAAAACTCTGGCACCAAAAGCAGATAATTTTAAAACAGCAGGCCCACTCAAACCCCAATGTGTAATTAATAAAGGTCCTGAAGCTTCTAACTTTGTACCCACAATATTTACAGTTGCATTGGGCACAGAAATGCCTAATAAATCTAAAATTCTTTGATCGTTGATATTAAAAGTAAATAAAGACGGAACAGGAGCTATAATATTGTGAGATAAGGTTTTGCAAAGTTCCCATACTTTTTTAGAACTTCCTGCAGCAATTACAACTTTATCTGCTTTAAAAGTTTGCTCTTTTGTGTTTACAATCCATTTATTTTCTTGTTGGTAAACGGAATTTACACCACTATTTGTTAACACTTTAATATTTAGTTTATCAACAGCTTTTTGGAAACAATCTATAATTGCTTGACTTGTATTTGCCTCTGGAAAAACACGATTATCTTCCTCTATTTTTAAAGGAACTCCTCTATCATCAAACCATTCAAAAGTATCTCCTGTCATAAAAGTATGAAAAGGCCCCAACAATTCTTTTTCTCCTCTTGGATAGAATTTCACCAATTCTTTAGGTTCAAAACAAGCGTGCGTAACATTACATCTTCCTCCTCCCGAAATTTTTACCTTCTGCAAAACATCTTTCCCTTTTTCTAGAATTGTAATGTCTAAATCTGGATTGTTTTCCTTCGCATTTATGGCTGTAAAATAACCTGCTGCTCCTCCTCCAATTATAATTATGCTATTCATAATATCATTTCTGAATATGAAAGAATAGTATCATATCCTTTATTTTTAAAGTAATCTGGTGTTTGTTCATTTCCTGTAACCATCACAAAATCGCCACCCCAAGCACCTAAACTTTTTATTTCACCCAAATGATAATCTGCAAATAATTTTTCTTTAACAGATTTCATTTTTATTATTGATGCAATAATTTCTTCATGTTCTACAATTAATTTATCAAAATCGGAAATTGACTTAACCTCTAAAAACTCATTAGAAATTTCGGAAATTCTTTGAATCTCTTTCTCAAAATTTTGTCCACTTTCTCTAAATTTGGCAATACCTTCTTTAGAATCTTGTTTCTGATTTAAGTATATAAAAAATATATTTTCTTTAAAAGCAGGATTGAATTTCACTTGCGCTACTACAGGTTTTTTATTTTCTATTTGATAAAAAATGGGCGTATTGTTTTGCGCACAAGCAATATCGTATCCACTTCCTTTAAAAGAATTCCATAAAAGTTGAAATGCATCTACTTTTGCCCAAGATGCAATTGAGTTTATTAATGTTGACGAACTTCCTAACCCCCAATTTCTAGGAAAAGTTAATCTTGTTTTTACAACAAATCCGTTTTCTAAATTCAAAAAATCTGGATTCATACTTTTTGCTTCCTTTAAAATATCCAATAAAGTTTCTGCTATCAAATCTGCTCCACCATCTTTATCTGAGTTAAAGGTTGCTGACTTTAAACGTAGTTTTTTTAAATCGAAAATTGCTTCAAACCAACATTCTCCTTTATGGGTAAAACTTCCCCAAATAATCTCTGGTTCGTTTATTTTTTCAACCGATAAATCTTGCCCAAATTTGGTAGGTAGTGCCAACGATTTTGATCCATCTAAAACAAGGTACTCTCCTGTTAAAAGTAATTTTCCGTTCGAATAAAAATTCATTACACTAAATTAAATTGTTTAAAATGATGTGTAAAATGTTTTACATGAAATTTTTGCCAATACGCATAATCTAGTTCTCCAAAAAATGGATGGTTTTCTGTTTTGGCAGATTTAAAGTGATGGTGAAATTTTTCTATTTGAAATATTAAATCGTCTATAGATTCTTCGATAGAATTATATTTTGGAGGATAAGGTTCTTCTGAAAGTGTTTTTGGTTTGAAACCTACTTGCAATTCACCATCCGTATCTAAAAACTCTTTTCTTCTTGCTGATTTTTCATCTTCAACAAAATCATCCGCATTAATTCTTCCGTTAGAAATTCTCATAAGTAGACTTAAATGTTCTATCATTTGTTGTCCGTTCATTTTACCAAAAACAGGTTTTGCGTCTGCTTTTAAAGAGGATAATAAACCTTTTAATTCATTTTTGTCAGAAAAATGCACCCAATTTGTTTTCTCTTTTTTAATTGCTTCAAACTTAGTAACCACTGCTGAATGAGATACTGTTTTTCCTTCAAAAAAAGATTCTATTTTTTCTTTTTCAAGGTCAGTTGCTCCTAATTGATTTAAAATATTTTGCAAGTGCATTTTCATATGTCCATGCTGTATACCTTTAGTTGTTAAAGCTCTTAAAGCTGCAAAATTCTGAGCCAAACCAGCAGCTGCCATAATTTGCATCAACTCTTTTGCAGAGGGTTTTTGCAACATTTCTAAAGATAATTTTGCTAGCGGATGTAAAGCTGTTAAACCACCTACAGTTCCTAAAGCTAATGGCAGTTCTATCCAAAACTTAAATATTCCATCATCAATAGCACAATGAGATAAACTTGTGTAAGATCCATTTCTTGAAGCATAAGCGTGTACACCAGCTTCTACAGCTCTAAAATCGTTTGCTGTAGCTAAAACCACAGCATCAACACCATTCATTATTCCCTTATTATGAGTAACTGCTCTATAAGGTTCTACAGCAGCAATTTGTACAGCTTGGTAAAATTTTTCTGCAAATTTTTGTGGATTTTCACCACCCAAATCTTCTATTTTACAACTTACTTCTGCTTTCACTAAACATTCTGGAACGTAATTAGACAAAATACTCATTACAATTTCTATATCATCATTTCTAAATTTAGTAGCAATGGCTTCTAAACAAGAATTGATAAAATTTGCACCCATAGAATCTTTCGTTTCAAAGGTGATGTGTAATTGATAATAATTGTCTAGTTTCTCGGTTTTATCAACTAATTGTATGTCTAAAATTCCACCACCACGTTTTTCCATATTTTTGGTAATGGAAGCAGTTGCAGCGTATAATTCTGTTTTATTTTTATTGAAATAAGCTACCAAATCATCTTTATTTCCAGCATACATAAAATGCACTTGCCCAATTTTAGTGGTACCTAAAACTTTGGTTTTAAAACCTCCTCTTGTGCTCCAAAATTTGGCTACTAAAGATGCTGCTGCAACCACAGAACTCTCTTCAATAACCATAGGTATTGCATATTCTTTGTTATTAATTACAAAGTTTGGGGCAACTCCCATTGGCATATAAAAGTTAGAAATCGTGTTCTCTATAAAATCGTCGTGTAGCTGCTGCAGTTTTTCATCATCATTCCAATATTGTTTTATAATTTCTATGGCATTTGTATTATTTTGAAAATAATTTTCTGCCAACCATTGTAATTTTTCCTCTTTGGTAAACTTTGAAAAACCAGATATTTTTTTGCTCATTTATTCTATTATAACTATCAACAACAAATATAAATTAATCTAATTTAAACCTTTCGAATATTCTAGAAGTCTTTTTGTATTTAATTGATGATAAATTTTAAAATTATTAGAAAATTTTAATTCCTTTTTAACAGTTAAATATTAGATCCATAAAATTTTATGAAAAATTAACTAAAACCCTACAAACCATAAGAATTTACAATAATTAAATCAATAAAATCAATTAATAAAATCGCATTAATAAAAGTATTACTATTAGTTTTGTTAGTGTTAAATTTAAAATCTTTAGACATGAAAAAATTCGGATTACTAGTATTGGTAATGGGTTTATTTACAAGTTGTGCAGTTATTAGACCAGGAGAGGTTGGCATAAAACAAACTTTAGGTAAATTTTCTGGTGATGTTAAAACCCAAGGAACTGTAATTTACAATCCGCTAATTAGTAAAGTTGTAAAAGAGTCTACCCAAACAAAAAACATTAAATTATTATTAAGTTTACCAAGTAAAGAGGGATTAAGCGTAAACTCTGAAATTTCTATTCTACACAGATTAGATGGTACTAAAATTACTTCTATTTTAGAAAACTTAGGTCCAGATTACGAATCTGTGATAACAAGTGTCTTTAGATCTGCTGCTTCTGATGTTTGTGCGCAGTTTTTTGCGAAAGACATGCATTCTGGTATGCGAGCTAAAATAGAAAAACAGATTCTAGAAAAAATGAAAGTGAACCTAGAAAAACAGGCTGAAGGGATAGAATTAATTGCAGTTTTAATGAAGAGGATTCAGTTACCAAGAGGTTTAGCTAGTTCTGTAGAAAGAAAATTACAAGCAGAACAAGATGCG
>NZ_CBFHJT010000015.1:0-2759 GCF_965656025.1 Polaribacter sp. | reverse complement strand
CGATGAGAATGGAGTTTGTACTAAAACAAGAAAAATTAGAAGCAGAAAGAAAAATAATAAATGCAAAAGGAGAAAGAGACGCGCAACTCATTATTGCAGAAGGTCTAACACCTGGTATTATTAGATTAAAAGCCATAGAAGCTTTTAAAGAATTAGCAAAATCTAGCAATGCAAAAACAATAATTACAGATGGCAAAACACCACTTATTGTAAATGAAGATGACAAAAAGAAAAAAGAAAAAAAGTAATTAGCTACTTAAAGAATAGAAAATCTCGATAAATATATTTTATCGAGATTTTTTTTTGGAAATAATTTTTAAAGAAAATAAAAATCAATTGCATAAATTATAACCATTTTTTTGGTATTTTTTTGCTGATTTTTCCGTAAACTTGACAAACTTTTACTAAATCGATTTCTGTAATGAAAAAAATATTCATTTTAGTAGCACTAATTTCATTTATAGGTTGCAAAAAAGAATCTTCTAAAACAACATACTATACAACTGGTTATAAAGAAATAACGTTAGAAGAAATTTGGGACGGAACGTTTTCTCCAGAGAGAATGAATGCCTTAAATGCGATGAATGGCGATTATTATTCCTTATTAAATTACAACAAAGAAACCAAAACCACTACAGTAGATAAATACAGCTACAAAACCTTAGAAAAAGTCGCAACTGTTGTAAACAGTTCCGATTTAAAGGGTTTAGAGAGTTTTTCTTCTTATAATTTTAATAACGAAGAGTCTTCGGTTATTTTAGGAACTGATTTTAATAAAATTTACAGACGTTCTTTTACAGGAACTTTCTACTATTACAACATCAACACAAAAAAGTTTTTGCTAGTTGGTAAAAATATACAACAACCTACTTTTTCTCCTGACAGTAAAAAAATTGCCTATGCAAAAAACAACAATTTGTATATTTTAGACTTAGCAAAAAATAATAAGGTTACTCAGGTTACAAAAGATGGTACTAAGAATCGTATTATTAACGGAACCACAGATTGGGTTTACGAAGAAGAGTTTGGTTTTGTAAAAGCTTTTGAGTGGAGTAAAGACAGCAAGCATATTGCATTTTTACGTTTTGATGAATCTGAAGTACCGACCTTTTCTATGGATATCTTAGGAACAGGAAATTACCCTACCCAACAAGTTTTTAAATACCCGAAAGCAGGAGAGAAAAATGCAGATGTTACTTTACATATGTATCAACTTGCTGCTAAAAAAACTAGGAAAATTCCTTTGGGAGATTACGAATATATCCCCAGAATAAAATGGTCTAATGATGCCAATATTTTAGTGGCAACTACATTAAATCGTCATCAAAACAATTTAAAACTATACAAAGTAAATGCTTTAAGAAGCAGTAGTATTTTATTACTAAATGAAACGGATAAAGCTTATATCGATATTACAGTTAACTTAACTTTTTTAGATGATAATAGCTTTATTTGGACAAGCGAAAAAGATGGCTATAATCATATTTACCATTATGATTTTTCTGGAAAACTCATCAATCAAATAACTACTGGTAATTGGGAAGTGACTAATTATTATGGCTACAATAAAGATAAAAAGACAATATATTATCAATCTGTAGAAAATGGCTCTACAAACAGAGGTGTGTATTCTATAGGTTTAGATGGCAATAACAAAAAATTACTTAGTAACAAAACTGGCACAAATACAGCTTCTTTTAGCGCAAATTTAAACTACTTTATCAATACGTATTCATCTTCAGAAATACCACCTATTTATACTTTATACACTGCAGAAGGAGAAATGTTAAAAGTAATTAAAGACAATGCTGACTTGAAAGAGAATTTAGCAGACTATAAAATGAGTCCTAAAGAATTTTCTACCATTTCTATAAATGGCAATGAATTGAATATGTGGATGATAAAACCTGCCGATTTTGATGAAAGTAAAAAGTATCCACTATTAATGTTTCAATATTCTGGACCAGGCTCGCAACAAGTGGCTAATAGATGGAATGCCAGCAACGATTATTGGCACAATATGTTGGCGCAAAAAGGGATGATTGTTGCTTGTGTAGATGGACGTGGAACAGGTTTTAAAGGAAGCGATTTTAAAAAATCTACCTATTTAAACTTGGTAAAATATGAAACTGAAGATCAAATTACAGCAGCTAAAAAACTAGCAGATCGTTCTTATATAGACGAAAATAATATTGGTATTTGGGGCTGGAGTTTTGGTGGTCACATGAGTACCAATTCATTATTAAAAGGAAGTGATGTTTTTACAACAGCCATTGCAGTGGCACCAGTTACTTCTTGGCGTTTTTACGACACGGTTTATACAGAACGTTTTTTAAGAACCCCACAAGAAAACCCTGGAGGTTATGACGAAAATTCACCTATAAATTATGCAGATAAATTAAAAGGAAACTATTTATTAATGCATGGTACAGGTGATGATAATGTACATGTACAAAACAGTTTTAGAATGACCAATGCATTGATTGAAGCCAATAAACAATTTGACATGTTTATAGTGCCAGATAGAACTCATGGTATTTACAAAGGAAAAAATACGCGTTTAAACCTCTACACAAAAATGACCAATTTTGTAGAAACGCATTTAATTAATAAATCAAATTCAACAACAAAAATTAAAGGATAATTATGTTAGACAAAGGAGCAAGTACTACTACAGAAGAACCTCAGTTATTTGGACATCCAAAAGGGTTGTTCTACTTATTTTTTGCAGAATTATGGGAACGTTTTAGTTTCTATGG